>JANQFM010000907.1 GCA_028277865.1 Acidobacteriota bacterium | reverse complement strand
ACTGCGAACTGCGAACTGCGAACTGACAACTGACAACTGACAACTGACAACTGACAACTGCGAACTGCCAACTATCCCCTAGACAGCGAGGCCTGCCCTGAGTAAAACTGTTTGCATTCGAACCAACTCGTCAGCAATTCAGGAGGATGCATCAAAATGGCGGCAAAGCCTTACAACGACGAAGAGTGGGACAAGATCATGCAGACGCTGCGGTCAACCGAGGGGCACTTCGGCTTGCCCGAGCGGGTCTATGGATCGGTGGTGCTGGGATCGTTCAACATCCGCAAGCTGGGTTCGCCCAAGAGCCGCAACCAGCGGACCTGGGAATTCTTGGCACACGTGTGCCGCCACTTCGACTTGTTGGCCGTCCAGGAGATCCAGGACGACCTGAGGGGATTGCGCAGGCTGATGAGGCTGCTGGGGCCCGATTTCGGGCTCATCGTCTCGGACGCCACGGGCACCTTTCCAGGAGGTCCGGGGCTGGCCGAACGGCTGGGATTCATTTTCAACTGGAGAGTGGTCCAGCGCACCGAGATCGCCACCGACATCACCTACGACCGCAGCCGCGTAGTGGAGACCTTGGCCATCAACAGGGACGACCTGGAAAAGCCACTCGATAAGCTGGGAGAGGCGCTGGAAGACATCCAGGAGTGGGAGGCGGCCGGAAAGCCTCCGCCCAAGCCCAAAAAACCCAAAGTCAAAGTGCCGGTCTTCATCACCTTCATCCGCCAGCCCTTTTGCGTCAGCATCCGAATCTCCGGCCATATCGATACCCAGCCTTACGAATTGATGGCCATCAACGCCCACCTCTACTTCGGCGACTACCTGTCGGACCGCCGCCAGGAGTTCGATGCCTTGATGGAATGGATCCTGGCCCGCGTCAAGCAGAATGACCGGGCCTACTACCCCAACTTCATGTTGCTGGGCGACCTGAACCTGGACTTTGACAATCCGGACACGGACCGCCGGCGCATCGAGAAATACATGAAGTCCTTCAACAACAACTCCGGTGAGGAAGTCGAGGTCAATTTCCCTTTCCTGGATCCCCATCCCAAGGGAGACGGCAAAGTGTTCCGCACCAATGCCCGCCTCTCGGAAACCTTCGACCAGATCGGGCTTTTTTCCCGCGACAAGCGCCTTCCGGACTTCCGCGACAACACCACTATGGGAACCAACCCTGTCGGCCCCGACTACGGCGTTTTCAACTTCGTGGAGCTCTTCTCTCAGGCGCTGCGGGGGCGTCCCTTCGACGATTTGAACAAGCCTGAAAAGAAAGCCGAAAAGAAAGAATTCCTGGCCCGCTTCGAACACAAGGTCAGCGATCACATGCCGCTTTGGATCCGCCTGCCGCTGCCGACCTGAGGGTCTAAGGTCCAAGGTCCAAGGTCCAAGGTCCAAGGTCCAAGGTCTGCAGAATGTGCCATCAACTGCTAAGTGCCAAAGCCGCCTTTGGAGGTCAGGCTGAGGCGCAGAGAGGCCGGAGGCTGCTTGATACTTCCCCTGCAACGAATCGGGTACAATCGAATCCTTCTAGAAAAAGGCGAGGTCAACCCATGAGAAAAGACTCAACGATTACCCGGCTCGCAATCGCCGCCGCCCTTTTGGCAGCCCTTGGCGGTGCTTCCCTGTATTCCGCCTTGCCCCAAAAAATCGTACCGGCCAAGCCCTTTGACCTGCGCGCCAAGACCAAGTTCAAGGGCGCCACGGCGATCGCCGAACTCACCTGGAGGGACCAGTCGGACAATGAGTTGGGCTTTGAAGTGCTGCGCTCGGACGATGCCGGCAAGACCTTCAAGGTGGTCGGAATGGTGGGCTCCAACACCACCCGTCACGAGGACAAGGTCGGCAAGTACGTCAGCGGTGCCTACCAGTACCAGGTGAGGGCCTTCAACGAGGCGGGCAAAAGCGAGCCTTCCAATGTGGCGGGCGCCTGGTTTTAGATCTTGTGCGCCTGTGCCGCCCAGCGCAATCCCCGACGAGAACTCCAGTGCCGTCCAAAAAGCTGATCTTCAATTTGGAGCCGACATTCCGATGCAACCTGGGCTGCGAGATGTGTCCCCGCTTTTCGAGCGACGACGCCCACCTCGACATGCCCATGGAAACCTACCGGCGCATCTGCCGGGGCATGGTGCATGCGCATACCGTCGATTTCACCGGCTGGGGCGAGCCGCTGCTTCATCGGGGGATCTACGACATGGTTCGGATGGCTCATGACAGGGGCTGCGCCACCACCATGACCTCCAACGGGACGGCGCTGAGCGAGGCCAACTCCCGACGGCTCATCGAGGCCGGCCTGGACCGCTTGACAGTCTCGATCGACGGGCTCAGCCCTCAAACCTACGACACCATTCGTATTGGAGCCAGCCTGGAAAAGGTGGAAGCCAACCTCCGCCGCCTCTCCGAACTGATCAGCCGCCACAGCAGCACTTTGGAACTGGGCATCGCCTTCACCATTCAAGAGGTCAATGCGGACGAGGTCTCGCGCAGCGCCGATTGGACCGACTCCGTAGGCGCCCGAGTGCTTCACCTCAAGCAGCTCAACGTCCCTTCCAATGCTGACGACTGGCGAAGGGGCTTGCTCAAGTACCGCCTGCAACCCGTCCAGCGCAACGGAAACCGCCTGGCTGCCGTCGAAGAGGCCATCCAGGCGGCGCTCAGCCGCGCTTCCCGATTAGGGCTGCAATCCCACCTCCACTCCGAACTTCCTCTCACCCCCCGGATGCAACCGCGCTACTGCCTTGCCGCGCCCCTGGACACGGTCTATTTCTCCTTCGAAGGACGGGTCGCCCCCTGCTGCCACTTCGGGCATCACGTCAGCCGCTACTTTGAGGGACGCTTTTACCCTCCCTCTGCGCTCTTCTACGGCGACATTCGTAGCAACAGCTTCGAGGAGATCTGGAACAGCCCCCCCTTCGCCGCATTCCGGCGCGGCTTTGAACGTGCCGAATACCCTGAGGAGTGCCGCACCTGCTACCTGCTTTACGGGAAGTAGATAGAGAGCCCAGACCAGATCCCACGACTTCGAGCGAAGCGGCTTAGTGAACTTGCGAACAAAGCCGCAAGGCCGCAAAGATCGAAAAAAGGGGGCTTGCAGATCCAGACCGACGTACGCATTCGGACTACGGCAGCGCTGTAATGGAACCTGGCAAACGCCACCGTCGGGCCCGACCCGGCGGAGCGAATGACTGAATGGCTAGCCAACGACTTCATCGCGCTCTGTGCGTCGCCCCGGCCCTTCCCCAGGGCGGCGTACCGCCCTGGGGAAGGGCCGGGGCGACGCTTTTCTTTTGGCTCCACTGTTTCTAGCTTTCCAGTCGTAGGCTCCGCCGGGTCGGGCCCGACGGCGGCCCCGAGAAGCGTCTCGATTCGAGGACCGGACTATAGTCGGATCTGACGGGCCTCGACCCTGAAGCCTTTTCCCAGGATTGCCACGGCGCCGATGTAATCCGGCGCCGGGACGAAGTGGTGATAGCTCCATCGGGCTGCTTGCTGGGCGTCGCCGTCCAGCAGCAGCATACGGGCGGGCTGGCCGGGGATGAGGGTGACGTCGAATTGGTCGAGCGGTTTGGAAAGGCCGTCTCCGGTGGCCTTGATGTAGGCCTCCTTGCGCGTCCAGCAGTTGAAGAAACCCTCTCGAATCAATCCCTCGGGAAGCTGAACCAATTCCTGGTGCTCACGGGCGGAAAAGAAGCGTTCGGCGATGCTGGCCGCATCCGGCATGGGCCTGAGATACTCCACATCAATTCCGATGGGGCCGGCCAAAGTGAAGCCATAAACCGCCAGCTCCTGGGAGTGGGACATGTTGAAGTGGATCTGCGGCATGGCCGTCCCCGGCGCAAGCGACGGCTTCCCCTTGGGGCCATGGCTGAACCGGATGCTCCGGGGAGGCTGGCCGGTATAGGCACTCAGCAGGCGGCGCAGTACGCCGGTGCGGACGATATGCCGCCGCCGGTGCTTTTCAAAACGAAAACGATCGGCTCTTTGGCATTCCTGCTCTGCCAGCAGCTCCCGCGCCTTTACCACCTCGAGCGGGGGACGATGCACATCCAGGCTCCAGACATGAATCTCGTCCGCTTGAAGGCGAAGGTCGGCGGGCGAAGGGATGGCGACGGGTCGAAACTGAATGGGCTCGTTCATAGGAAGTCCAAGGTCCAAGGTCCAAGGTCCAAGGTCCAAGGTCTGCAGATTATACAATCTCCCGACTCCCGACTCCTGATTCCTTCTTCCCGACCTTGGACTTTGGACTTTGGACTTTGGACTCGCTTCAGCAAGGAAATGCCATTATACTGAGCATCCATGCCCGATCCCTGGATCGCTTTTCGAAATCCCAATCCCCAAGCTCTGCTGAGGCTGTTTTGCTTCCCTTATGCCGGCGGAGGCGCCTCGATCTACCGCACCTGGGGCCAGGACCTTCCCCGCCAAGTGGAAGTCTGCCCTGTGCAATTGCCGGGTCGGGAAAACCGAATGCGCGAAAAGCCTATCGCTGATATGGATGAACTGATCGACGCCTTGCTGCCTGCCTTACAGCCTTACATGGACATGCCATTCGCCTTCTTCGGCTACAGCATGGGCGCCGGCATCAGCCATGCGCTGGCTCGGCGGCTGGCCCGCCAAGGCCGCAAACTGCCCTCCATTTTGCTGCCCGCCGCACGCAGGGCGCCCCATATGCCTGTCCCGGATCACATCCACCATTTGCCGGAAGAGGAATTCAAGCAACGGCTGCGCGAGCTGAACGGGACTCCCGAGGAGGCCTTGCAGCACGAGGAGCTGATGGACCTGCTCTCGCCCATCCTTCGGGCCGACTTTCAGATCAACGACACGTACCTTTCAACGGAGAAGCCGGCCCTGGACTGCGCTCTTTCGGCCTTTGGGGGACTGGAGGATCCCCGCATCGACCGGGAGGCTGTCCAGGCTTGGAAAGAGGCAGCCCGAGGCACCTTCAAGATCCGCATGCTCCGAGGCGATCACTTTTTCCTCAACCAGAGCAGGAGAGAGCTTCTGCAAGGCATCTCCGAGGATTTGCGCCGTCACCTCCCCATCGTTTTCTGAGGGCGGAGGCTTAATGTGCCCTGTAAGCCTGCAGGGCCAATCCGCTTGACAAGCCTCGGAGCCAAGAACAAGAATGTCCCGGCTTTAAAAATGACCGACGAAAAGGACGCCCCGCAGGGCTCTCAGGAAGACCAAGAGGAGGAACGCGCCCAAGGCGGGTTGACCTACCGGGACAGCGGAGTCGACATCGAACAGGCCAAGCTGGCCAAGCGGCGCATTCGCGAACTGGCCCGCAGCACTTTCAACGACTCGGTCATTCAAGACATCGGTGCCTTCGCAGGGCTCTTCAGACCCGACTTCCGGAAGTTCGACCACCCTGTGCTGGTAGCCAGCGCCGACGGGGTGGGCACCAAGCTGAAGGTCGCCTTCATGACCGGAATTCACAACACGGTGGGGGTCGATCTCGTCTCCCATTGCTGCAACGACATTCTGGCCCAGCGGGCCCTGCCCATGTTCTTTCTGGATTACATCGCCACCGGAGTCCTTGACCCCGGTGTGGTGGAGCAGATTGTGGAGGGGCTGAGCGAGGGATGCCGCCAGGCGGGATGCGCCCTGCTGGGCGGCGAGACGGCCGAGATGCCCGACTTTTATCAGCAGGGCGAGTACGACCTGGCCGGCTTTATCGTGGGAATGGCCGACGAGCCGCGCATTTTCCGTCCTGAGAAGGTCCAGGCGGGCGACATCCTGATCGGCCTTCCCTCTTCGGGATTGCACACCAACGGCTTCTCCCTGGTTCGCCGCCTGTGCTTCAAGCGCCTGCAGCTAACGGTGGAGAGCTTCGTGCCGGAGTTGCAGAAGACCCTCGGCGAAGAGCTGCTCATCCCTCACCGCAACTACATCCCGGCGCTCAAGGAATTGCTCTACGATCCTGCTTTGCGCGGGCTGGCCCATATCACCGGCGGCGGACTGACCGAAAACCTCGATCGCGTCCTGCCTGCCTGTTTGGACGCATT
>JANQFM010000834.1 GCA_028277865.1 Acidobacteriota bacterium | reverse complement strand
CCCCCACGGGTGAACCGAATGCTTACACCGGGTGGTTCGGCGCTTTGCGCCCAGCGGCCTTTCAGGGTTCCTGTCAAGCCGGCGGCTCCCCTTCGACTTGCTTGAGGAGCAGCTGGCGGGCGCGCTTGACATCTTCAAGGACCTGCTCCTTCTTTTTGCCCAAGATCATGGCCACCTCGTCGGAATTGAATCCTTCCAGGGCGTAGAGGATAAAAGGCTCCCGCGTTTCATCGGGCAGATCGGCAATGGCGCTTTGCAGGCGTTCTTCAGTCTCCTCTTCGGCCAAGTACTCCTCGGGGGTGGCTGCTTTGGAATCGCGCACCAGATCCTCCAGCCGCAGCAACTCGTCCGGCTGGTAAAAGTTGAGAGGTTCATCATCCCACTTCCCCGAATCCGTGGACGGCTCTTCAATATGGGCGTCCTTGCCTGACTCGCGGACCTCCTGCAGCCTTTTGTTGAGGATGCGTCGGGCGACCTGAAACATCCATTGCTCCTGCGAAAGGTGTTCGGGACGGGCCGGCTGGCGGGAATTGACCTCCACGAACACATCGTCCACCAGCGCGTGAGGCTGCAGGATGCCCGGCGGCAGGCCTTGCAAAATTGCTCGGTGGTATATCTCTCTCCGAATGTAGTTTTCGATTTTTTCGAGGCTCTCTCCGAGCGTCTCTCCGCTTTGTGAGACGGGCTCGCTGGGTGGCGGTTCGGCGGTTGGCAGCGGTGCGCGCCGGCGGATCCTTTCGCGGTTGAGATGGCTCTTGAAGCGCTTGACGCGCCGGCGCAGTTCGTTGAAGGCCCGCAGGACGGCCGTCGACACCTCCACTTCGATGGTGTCGACGTGAATCGCTTTCTGGGGCAGCGTCAGCACCAAGGCGACATGGAATTGCCTCTTGGTCGAGAGCTGTTCCAGGTTGACGTGGACATCCAGGTCGTGGGAACGGAAAGTGGGGAGCAGTTTCCGGATCTTGGTGGCTTGCCGTTCTATTAGGCTGTTTAGATCCCGGGTGACCCGGACGTGCCGGTTTTGAATTTTGACGTTCATGTTCTTATCACATGCCTGTTCGTTTACGAGGCGTGCCCTTGCCTGTCTGCCATTAAATGCGACGGGCAGAGATGGGGAACCCCGCCTCAGAAACCCTCTCTTGCGGCTCCGCTCCAGGCGGAAGCGAAAGAATAGCACGGTTGGTCCCATTGCGTGAACTTGCCCGAGTCCTCGAACGGAACACGGAACAGGGAACACGGAACAAGGAAAAGAGCCGGAAGGCCGAAGAATTTCGCAAGCGTTTGGTAAAGTCGCCCGGTCACGACGGAGGCCGTCCCCGGGTCATCCATGTGTAACGAGTGCAATGAATGGCTGAGATGGCCAGCTTCCTCGCAGTGCCATGGCTTACTCGGTTTCGGTCTTCTCCCATTCTTCCCTGTTCCTTGTTCCCTGTTCCACGTCCAATGTGCAACCACTGAAGATAGGGGAGCGCACGGTTGCTGACGGGGCTTGACAGCAACCCTGTGCAGGGTGCGATGATTGGGCCTATCGATCCACGATGTTGCGCAAGGAGGAAAGCTTGCCTGGTCAGCTCAAGAAATGGTTCAGCCAAAGCGGATCCCAGTTCGTGCTGATCTTGCTGGCATTCTCGGTTGCCCTCAACGTGATGTTCTACTTGCAGCTGCGCGGGCTCAGGCATGACCATTCAGATGAAGGCCAACACGTTCCGCCCCCCCTGCAGATCGGGGAACGGGTGCCTGACCTGGACGCCCTGCAGCTGGATTCGTCGCGCAGCAAGGTCGTCTTGCAGGAGAGCAAGTTGCTGCTGGTCTTTTCAAAGGACTGCCCGGCCTGCCAGGCCAATTTTCACAATTGGACGGCCTTGGAGCAGGAAGTCGGTCCCGGCAATGTCCTCTACATTTCGGTAAATCCCCTGGAGGAAGCCCGCAAGTACGCCCAGGCCCGCCGCATAGAGGACCGGACGATTCTGTTCGCCGATGTGCATCAGGCCCGCCAAGCCTTCAAGATCGCCCGCATACCGCAAACGATCCTGGTGCATGACAACCAAGTCAGGGCCATCCAGTTGGGCGTGCTGAATCCCGGATTGGTGGAGCAGTTGTCCCAGGTGTGGCACGACTGGAAGGATCAGAGGCCTTCATCCGCCCAGGCTGGCGATGAATCGGCAACGAGCGCTAACTGATCTCCACAAAAGCAAGCTTTGGAAGGGGTTGGCCCTTTGCTGCGCCGACCGGGAGCGCCCGCATCTTGCGGGCTTCTGAATGGATCTGCCCGGCTGC
>JANQFM010000829.1 GCA_028277865.1 Acidobacteriota bacterium | reverse complement strand
CGTTCGCTGGAAATGGCGGTCAGCCTGTTGGCCGTCCTCAAGGCGGGCGGCGCCTACCTTCCCCTGCAACCATCCCTTCCTGCCAAGCGCCTTTCCTGGCTGCTGCGCGACTCCTCGGCGGCCCTGCTGCTGAAGCCCGCAGGCAGCAGGGATCGGTTGCAGGACTGGGAGAAGCCAGCCCTTTGCCCTTTCGCGCAGTGGGGGCAAGTCGCTTCCCAAGAAGCGACCAATTTGGGGTTGCCGGCAGACTCCGAGGCTCTGGCCTACGTCACGTACACCTCCGGCTCGACGGGACGGCCCAAGGGCGTCCAGATCCCGCATCAGGGCGTGGTGCGGCTGGTGCGGGGAAGCCGCTTTGCCGAATTCGGACGCAGCGAGGTCTTCCTGCAGCAGGCGCCCCTGGCCTTTGACGCTTCCACTTTCGAGATCTGGGGCGCCTTGCTCAACGGCTGCCGCTTGGCTGTGGCTGCGCCGGGGGCAGTCACCCTCGACGGCCTGGCCGAAACCCTTGGACGCCACCAGGTGAGCACCCTGTGGCTCACCGCCGGGCTGTTCCGGGTCATGGTCGAGGAACGATTGGAGGGGCTGAGGGGCGTCCGACAGCTATTGGCGGGAGGCGACGTCCTGCCGGCGCCTCACGTCCGACGGGTTTTGGAGAGCCTGCCGGGCTGCCGGCTGGTCAACGGCTACGGCCCCACCGAAAACACAACCTTCACCTGTTGCCATCCTATGGCGTCTGCCGACGGCATCGGCGACTCGGTCCCCATCGGACGGCCCATCGCCAACACCCGCGTCTACGTGGTGGACCGCTTCCTGGATCCGCTGCCCCTCGGCGCCGCGGGCGAACTGGTCGCCTCGGGGCGGGGATTGGCACGGGGATACCGCAAGCGTCCCGGCCTGACCGCAGAGAGGTTTGTCCCCGACCCCTTCGGCAAAACACCGGGAGGGCGCCTTTACCGAACCGGCGACCGGGTGCGCTGGCTTGCCTCCGGCGAGATCGAGTTTTTGGGCCGCTTCGACGATCAGGTCAAGCTGCGCGGATTCCGCGTCGAGCCGGGGGAGATCGGGGCTGTCTTGGAGGAGCATCCCGCCGTGCACCAAGCCCTGGTGCTGGCGCGTCCGGACGGCTCGGGCGGCAAGGGTCTGGCGGCTTACGTCGTTCGGGGAAGGGAAGTCGGGGCAGGCTTTGACGGCCTGCGCACCTATCTGGCCGAGCGCTTGCCCGAGTACATGATCCCCACTTCATTTGTGGACTTGGACCAGATGCCTTTGACTCCCAGCGGCAAGGTGGACCGGCGAGCCCTGCCTGAACCGCAGAGCGGGGAAGGTGCCGCTGCCGACAGCGAGGGCTACAGGACGCCCTTCGAAGAGGTGCTGGCGGGGATCTGGTCCGAGGTCTTAGGGATTGAGAGAGTGAGGCGCCGAGACAACTTTCTGGCGCTGGGTGGGCACTCGCTGGCCTTGACTCAAGTGCTGGCACGCGTCCGGGATGCCTTTGAGGCCGAACTGGCGCCGCAGGACATTTTCGAGGCCGCCGATCTGGCCGCTCTTGCCCGCTGCGTTGAGCGGGCCGGTCATACGGCTTCAGAACATCGGATGCCGCCGTTGATCCCCTTTGGGCCGCAGGAGCGGCGATCCTTGACATTCGCCCAGGAGCGGGTCTGGTTCCTGGGACACCTGATGCCGGACAGCATCGCCTACAACTCCCAGGTGACGCTTCATTTCCAAGGGCGTCTGCAGCCGGCCGTCCTGGAGCAGGCAGTGAGCGAAATCATCCGGCGACACGAAATCTTGCGCACCACTTTCCCTTCGCTGCAGGGTCGGCCGGTTCAGCGGATCCACCCGCCCTGGAAAGCCTCGATTCCCCTGGCCGACCTGAGCGGACTTCCCCGCCGCCGCCGCCGCAGCGAAGCGGAAAATTGGATCTGGCGCCTCACCCGGCTGTCCTTCGACGTCGCGCGCCTGCCCCTGGTCCGCTGGACGCTGCTGCGCCTGGAAAGCACCCGGGATGTGCTGGTGCAGAGCGAACACCACCTCATCCATGACGGCTGGTCCCTGTCGCGCCTTTTGAAGGAGATGCGAACGCTTTACGCGGCCTTCAGCCGCGGCCGCCCTTCACCGCTTTCCCCGCTGCCCGTGCAGTTCGCCGATTTTGCCGCCTGGGAGCGGCGCTGGATGCAGGGAGAAGTGCTGGCTGCTCACATCGAGTACTGGCGGCGCCGTCTGAAGGGCAGCCCGCCGTTGCTGCAACTGCCTGCCGACCGGCCTCGGCCCCAGACTTTCAACTTTTGCGGCGCCACTTTAAGCAGCCGGCTTCCCCGCACGGCTTATCCAGCGCTCAAGGAATTAAGCCGACGACAGGGCGCCTCTTTGTTCATGGCCTTCCTGGCCGCATTCAAGGCGCTGCTGCACCGCTACAGCGGCCAGACCGACCTGGTGGTGGGCTCGACCGTCGCCAACCGGCGGCAGCGCGAAGCCGAACCGCTGCTGGGCATGATCGTCAACAACCTGGCCTTGCGCACCGGCCTGCAGGGCGATTCCCGCTTCGAGGCACTGCTGCAGGCCGTCCGCCAAACCACCCTGGGCGCCTACGCCCATCAGGACGCCCCTTTCGACAAGGTGGTCGAAGCGCTGGGGGTGGAACGGGAGCTGAGCCGCAATCCGCTGGTGCAGGTCTTCTTCAGCTTCCACGATTCCCCGGTCCCCTTGCTGCGCTGGCCCGGCCTGAGCGCCGAGGTCGAGTACCGCGGCAACGGGGCATCCAAATTCGACCTCAGCGTGGTGGTCATCGCACGTCCCGAGCAGCGCCAGGGTGCGGGGCGGACGGGCGATGATCAGCCCATCACATTCCTCTGGGAGTACAACAGCGACCTGTTCGACCAAACCCGGGTGCGGCGCATGGCAGGCCATTTCAATGCCCTCTTGCTGGAAGCGGCCCTCTGCCCCCGCCGACGCCTTTCAGCCCTGCCGCTGATGAGCGCCCCCGAACGCCATCAGATGCTCACGGAATGGAATGATTCTGCGGCTGAGACGGAGCACGTCAGCCTGCCCGATCTGCTGATGGCGCAAATCGACCGGCAGCCCGATCATCTGGCGGTCCAGTGCGATGACCTGCAGCTCAGCTATGGCGAACTGGGCGCCCGGTCGCGCCGTCTGGCTCGGCTGCTGGTCGATGCAGGACTATCGAGGCGAATCCTCAGACCGGGAAGCGTGGGGCGGCGCCGACCGGGAGCGCCCGCATCTTGCGGGCCTCTGGAATCTGCCTCTGCTCGGCTGCCAGGATCAGGAACCCCCAGAGAGCAGAAGCCCCGTTGCGGGCGCTCCAAACGTGACTCACAATTCAAGATCTCAGAGCCGCTAGACGCCCTAGCGCCTGAATCGCTGGTTGCCCTCCTTTCGCCCCCCTCGGCAGAAGCGGTGTGCGCAATGCTGGGTGTGTGGTGGGCCGGGGGCGCCTACTTGCCGCTGGATCCCTCCAATCCGCCCCGCCGCCAGGACAGCATCCTGCAGGACGCCCATCCTCAGGTTCTTGTCTCGGCTTCGGCCCCGAAGGGAATTCAGGCCGGCCCTTTTCGGCTGGTCGATCTGCACGCAGCCCTGGATGGGTTCACAGAGGATGGGCTGGGAGGCATCCACACGTTGCCGACGCCCGACGGACTGGCCTACACGATCTACACTTCGGGCTCCACAGGCCGTCCCAAGGGCGTGGAGGTTTCCCATCGGGGACTGGCCAACCTGGTGGCCTGGCATGGGCGCACCTTCGGATTGGGGCCGGGCAACCGGGCCAGCCAAGTGGCCGCCCCCGGATTCGACGCCTCGGTGTGGGAGATCTGGCCTGCCCTGGCGGGGGGTGCCGCTCTGCTGTTGGCGCCCGCTGAGACGAGGACATCTCCCGCCCGGATCGTGCCCTGGCTGCAGCGCCACAGCGTAGATGCCTGCTTTTTGCCCACTCCCCTGGCTGAGGCGGCGTTGCAGGAAGGCTGGCCGCCAGGGTTGGCTGACCGAGTGCTCTACACGGCGGGGGACCGCTTGCACCGGAGCGCCTTGCATTTTTTCCCTGCGCGCTTTTTCAACCTTTACGGACCCACCGAGAACACCGTCTGCGCCACTTGGTCGCGGGTCCGCCATGAACCCTCTGACCCGCCCATCGGACGCCCCATGGGCAATGTCCGTATCCACCTGCTCGACCGGGCCATGCGTCCCGTCCCGGCGGGTGTCGAAGCGGAGATCTGCATCGCCGGACGAGGGCTGGCTCGGGGTTACCGGGGACGCCCGGCCCAAACTGCCGCCTTGTTCCGCCCCAACCCCTTCTCGAACCGTCCCGGCGCCCGCCTTTACCGCAGCGGCGACCGGGGGCGCTGCCGCCATGACGGCGAGATCGAGTTCCTGGGCAGGGCGGATTTCCAGGTCAAGGTGCGGGGTTTCCGCATCGAACTCGGCGAGATCGAGACCCTATTGGGCGCTCATCCGCAGGTGATCGAGGCGGCAGTGACCGACTGGCCCCAGCCTGGCGGCGGACGCTCTTTGGCCGCCTATTTCGTGTCAGAACAGGGGGAGGAAGGTTCCGGGTCCCAGGTTCCGGGTTCCGGGTCGGGGAATTCGGGATCCGGAATCCGGACCCGAGCCTCTTTCCCTCTGGAATCTGGCACGGAACCCGGAACCCGGAACCTGGAACCCCTCTCTGCACCCCCCAGCCTGATCCAAGATCTTCAACAGTACCTGGCCGAACGGCTGCCCAACTACATGGTGCCGACCTCTTTCACGCCCATGGAAAGGCTTCCGCTGACTCCCAACGGCAAGCTGGACCGGCGGGCCTTGCCTCCTCCGGATCGTTTGGCGAATCAGCAGAGGGAGTTCGAACCTCCTCTCGGGCCTGTCGAGAAGGAACTGGGCCGCATCTGGTGCGAGGTTTTGAGCATCGATCGGGTGGGGCGTTGGGACAGCTTCTTCGGGCTGGGAGGGCATTCGCTGCTGGCCACGCGGGTCCAATCGCGCATCCAGCATTCCTTCCAGCTGGATTTGCCCCTGCGGGTCTTCTTTGAAGCCGAAGGCCTGGCCGCCCTGGCCGAACGGGTGCAAGCTGCCCGTCCTTCCTTGGTCCCCTCTTTTATCCGGCCCGTTTCGCGTGAGGGGAAGCTGCCTCTTTCCTTTGCCCAGCAGCGGCTTTGGTTCCTGGACCAGATGGACTCCGGCGATCCCTACTACAACATCCCTGCTGCCTGGAGAATCACTGGCGTATTGGAGCTGCCCGCCTTGCTGGGCAGCCTTCGCGAAACAGTGCGCCGACACGAGTCGTTGCGCAGTTGCTTTCCGGCTCCGCAAGGGCGTCCCGTGCAGCGGATTCGGCCTGAAGTCCAGCTGCCCTTGCTTTGCATCGACCTGACCGGATTGGAGCAGGCGCAACAGGAATCCGAGTTGCAGCGTCAGCTGCCCGGCCTGCTTCGGATGCCCTTTGACCTGGCCCACGGCCCTTTGCTGCGAGTAGCCGTGGCCCAGATGGGCGGGCAGGAATCCGTCCTGCTGCTGTGCATGCACCACATCGTCTCCGACGGCTGGTCGGTGGGGGTGATTCAGGACGATCTTGCAGCGCTTTATGCCGCCTCGCGGGCCGGACTCCCCTCGCCCCTGCCTCCCTTGGAAGTGCAGTACGCCGATTTCGCCGTCTGGCAGCGCAGCCGATTGGAGGAGGAGGGATTTGACCGACAGCTCGACTATTGGACGCGCTGCCTGCAAGGAGCTGCCCCTCTGGAACTGCCCAGCGACCGTCCGCGCGCCGCCATTCGCAGCCACAGGGGCGCCCGGACGCATTTTTGCCTCCCCCGCCCCTTGCTGGAAGAACTGCAGCAATTGAGCCACAGCCAGGGGGCGACCCTCTTCATGACTCTCCTGGCCGCCTTTCAGATCCTGCTGGCACGCCACAGCGCTCAGGACGACTTTGTGGTGGGCAGTCCCATTGCCGGCCGCAATCATCCCCAGCTGGAACGCCTGGTGGGCTTTTTTGTCAACATGCTGGCCCTGCGCAGCAGCCTCCGCGATGATTCCCGACGCCATCCCTGGCAGGCAACTTTCCGGCAGCTGCTCAAACTCGTCAAGCGGTCCACCCTCAAGGCCTTCGCCCATCCCGATTTGCCTTTCGAGAAGCTGGTGGAGCAGTTGCACCCTCAGCGCGACCTGGGGCGCAATCCGATCTTCCAGGTCAGCTTTGTGCTGCAAAACAATCCCCAGCCTGCCCGGCAGGCAGGCGGTCTGCAATGGCAACCTTATGAAGTCGACTCCGGCGCCTCCCGCTTCGATCTGACGCTGCATGTGAAAGAGGCGCCCCAAGGGCTGCTGGGACTGATGGTCTACGACCGTGACCTGTTCGACCGCAGCACGGTCTTGCGCTTGCAAAGGCATTTTCAAAAGCTGCTGCAAGCCGTCGCCGACGACTCCGGACAAAAGCTCTGCTCACTCGATCCCCACGATCGGGCCGAAATCCATCAATTGCTCCAGGAATGGAGCGGCGCCGGCCGGCAGCCGCTTGAGGAAAGCTGTGTTCACAGAGCCTTCCGGAATCAGGCAGCCCGAGCGCCGGACGGTGTAGCGGTGGTTTTCAAGGATCGCTGCTTAAGCTACCGGGAACTGGATGCCCGTTCCGACCGCCTGGCTGCCCTGCTGCTCCGGCGAAGGCGCCTGCCGGAAGAGCCGGTGGGGCTTGCCATGGATCGCTGCCTGCAGATGGCGGTGATGATGCTGGGCGTGCTCAAGAGCGGCTGCGCCTATATGCCCCTGGATCTGTCCTATCCGCTTCAGCGCCTCGAGATCATCTTGCAGGACAGCCGTGCCGGGATGGTTCTGGCGCGGTCCCGGCAGGCCTCCTCGCTGCCTTCCGGCAACTGGGCCGTGCTGCAGGACGGGGAGTGGATTGCGGCACAGTCCCGTCCGGCGGTTCCTTCGCCGGTCTTCTCAAGCCCCGACAGCCTGGCTTATGTGATGTTCACCTCCGGCTCGACGGGCCGGCCCAAGGGGGTCATGATCAGGCACCGTGCAGTGGCCCGTCTGGTGCTGCAGACCGACTACATCGACTTTTCGCCCCGTCTGGTCTTTCTGCAGTCTTCTTCGGTGTCGTTCGATGCCTCGTCGCGGGAGATTTGGGGGCCGCTGCTCAACGGGGGGTGCATGGTGCTGCTGCCGGCATCGCGACCCACCCTGCACGAACTGACCTCGGCGGTGCAGCGTCACCAGGTCAACACCATCTACCTGACGGCGGCCTTTTTTCACCAGATCGCAGCCAATCCTTTGCAGCAGTTGTCCGGCCTGAAGCAGTTCACGGTGGGCGGGGACGTTCTTTCGCCGTCTCACGCCAGGCAAGTCCTGGCCCAGCTGCCCGGCCTGCTGCTGGTCAACGGCTACGGGCCTACCGAGAACACCGCTTACACCAGCACCTATCCCATGCGCTCGCTCAGTGAAGTCGGCGATCCGGTGCCCATCGGGCGCCCCATCGCCAACACTCAGGTCTACGTGCTGGACGATTCCTTCAACCCCGCAGCGGTGGGGACGGCGGGCGATTACTGGACCGGAGGGGCAGGACTGGCGCGCGGCTACCTGGGCAACCCCGGCCTGACAGCCGACCGCTTCAGGCCCAATCCCTTCGCCGATCGTCCCGGAGGCCGCCTCTACCAGACCGGGGACAGGGTCCGTTGGCTGTCCGACGGAAATATCGAGTTCCTGGGGCGCAAGGACCGTCAGGTCAAGGTGCGGGGCTTTCGCGTGGAGCCGGCTGAAGTCGAAACCGTCCTGAACGGCCATCCGGCGGTCGACGAAGTAGCCGTCCTGGCGCAGCCCGATCCCTCCGGCGGCAAGCGGCTGGTGGCGTATGTGGTCAGTTCGCAGTTCGCAGTTCGCGGTTCGCAGTTGGCAGGGTCGTCCAAGGTCCAAAGTCCAAGGTCCAAGATCCGAGGTTCGGCCCACCGAAACCGCTTTCCCTCCTCTTCCTCTTCTGCCTCTCTCGGCGTCTCTGCGCCTCTGCGTGACCCCCAGACTCCAGCCTCCAACCTCTCTTCCGAGCTGCGGGAGTGGTTGAGCGAGCGGGTGCCGGCATTTTTGGTGCCTTCGGCGTTCGTCGAGCTGGATCGGCTGCCCATGACGCCGGCAGGCAAGCTGGACCGTCGCGCCCTGCCCGAGCCTGATGCGTCAGGGGGTTCGGATTACGTCCCGCCCCGCGATCCGCTTGAGGCTCGTCTGGCCAAGATCTGGCAAGAGGTGCTGGGGATCGGCCGGGTGGGCGTCCAAGACGGCTTTTTCGAGTTGGGAGGGCATTCTCTGCTGGCCACTCAGTCCGTCTCGCGCATCCAGAAGGAATTCGGCATCGTCCT
>JANQFM010000815.1 GCA_028277865.1 Acidobacteriota bacterium | reverse complement strand
CGGATCGGCGTCGAGGATCTCGCCCAGGCTGGCAAGGTCATTTTGGGCTGCCGCTGAGTGGATGGGGTGATCTGCCGGAGGGTCGGCTGGAATGATCCGACCCCGCCGCAGCCGCACTTCTTCGAGTAATTGGACGACCTCTTCATGGCCGCGATCGCGGGCGACGGTGATCAAGCTATCGCCGTTCAGTCCGGCGTCGGCAGGATCTGCGCCTGCTTCGAGCAGCATCCGCACTGCCTCCAAATGGCCTTCGCGCACTGCAAAATGGATGGGCTGGGCATAGCAGTACTCAGCCCGATAAAGGTTGGGATCGCGCTTGAGAAGCTTTCCAAGCGCCTGAACGTCGCCGCTGGCGGCAGCGCAGATCGTGTCCCAAACGTCGCTGCCCCGGCAGGACCACGGCCCATGGGGAAGTTCGGAAGCAAGTTCGCCCGGCTGAATCATGTGCATTCCATGGATGGCTAAGGTCGGTCTCCCTTCACCAGGATACTATCAGCCTGCGCAGCAGCGCCAGCCAGTCGGGGGCTCAAATGAAGGAAATTAGAGGCGCTGCCAGGCCAGCTCAGTATCTTGCCAAGATTTTTGGCAAAGCGTAGGCTACTTGGATTGGTACAGAGCCGATGAAGACCATCAAACCCGAGCCCAAACCACTATTCCAAGTGAATGTACACCACAGTTTCCCGCCGCCCCCAGCGCCTCGGCCCCTGAATTCCCGAATCCGGCTTGTTGGTGCTCTTGCTCTTGGCCTGATCGCTCTGAGCCATTGCCGGAGTGGAGCCCCGATCGAAAAAGAGATCGATTCCTGCCGCGAGTATCCCAACCAGCAGGAAATCAGCCAAGTGCGCGACTACATCCGCAAGTCCTGGGGTGTGCTCACCCGCAGCCACAAAGACCTTTTGGCCGCTGCCCCCGACCCCAAGATCGAGCGGGCGCAGGACCAGCCCTGGACCATCTACTTGTCGGCCACTCAGCAGCGCGCACAGGTCGAAGCTGAGCTGAAACAATCCCTTTCGCCCAACGAGCTGCAGCAAATCGAGCTGCGCGTGCTGCCCGACGACCTCCAAATCGAGACGCATGGCCTGCTCTACCTTCCTCATCCCTATGTTGTCCCAGGCGGCCGGTTCAACGAGATGTACGGATGGGACAGCTACTTTATCCAGGTCGGACTGCTGCGCGACGGCGAGTTGGAACTGGCGCGCAACATGGTAGAAAACTTCCTTTACCAGATCGAGCATTACGGGACCATCCTCAATGCCAATCGGACCTATTTCCTGACCCGCTCGCAGCCCCCTTTCCTGACCCGCATGGTCTTGGGCGTCTTCGACAAGACCCAGGACCGCGATTGGCTGAGAGGGTCGCTTTCGGCCATCGACCGCTATTACCGCTTCTGGACCGCTGAGCCTCATCTCATCCCGGAGATCGGGCTGTCCCGCTATTTCGACCTGGGCGACGGACCCGCTCCCGAAGTCGTCAGCGACGAAAGGGACGAGCAGGGAAGAACCCACTACGACCGGATCCGGGAGTACTTCAAGACCCACCAGGTCACCGACTACGATGTTGCGGACTTCTATGACCGGGAAAAGGACCAGCTGACGGAAAAGTTCTACAAGGGCGACCGATCGATGCGGGAATCCGGATTCGACCCTTCCAACCGCTTCGGGCCCTTCAGCGCCGACATCGTCTCCTACGCGCCCGTCTGCCTCAACAGCCTCCTTTACCTGATGGAGACCGACACA
>JANQFM010000784.1 GCA_028277865.1 Acidobacteriota bacterium | reverse complement strand
GGATGCTACGTGCAGCACAACCATTTCCTGACCAAGGGGCGTCCCTGGGGGAGCTTTTTGGAGGTGCGCCTCAATGCGGCTCTGTCCTATCGCGACGGGTACCGGCGCGAACGCAACTGGGCCAGGCGCAGCCGGGGAGGTTTCAGCATTTTTCTTTCCAGCGCCACCGAGCCTTTCTTGCCCCAGGAGTTTCGTTACGGCGTCACTCGAAAAGTGCTGGAATGCATGCGGGAACAGCCGCCCGACGAGTTGGCGGTGCAGACGCATTCCCACCGGGTGACGGAATACGCGGGATTGCTGGAGGAATTGAACCGTTGCTGCCGTTTGCGCGTTCACATCTCGATCGAAACCGATCGGGAGCGGATTGCTGGGCTGCCTCCGCCTCCCAGTCCGGTATCGAAACGCTTGGAGGCTGCCCGATCGCTGAAAGAATTGGGGATTCGCAGCGTGATCACCGTTTCGCCTTTGCTGCCCATCCAGCATCCGGATCACTTTTTCCAACGCATTTCCGAATGCGCTGATGCGGTGGTGATCGACCACTTCATCGAAGGGGACGGCACTCCCGACGGCCGCCGCACCCGGCTAACGCCCGTCCCCGACGCCATGGCTGGACTGGAGCCCAATTCAGTGGGCCTGGAATACCGTAACCTGATGATCGAGATCGCCCAGCGATGGCTTCCCGGTCGGGTGGGCGTCAACATCGACGGCTTCGCGGGGCGGGGGATGTGAGGGAGTCTCGGCGGCAACTCAACAGGGGCGCCTGCAGCAACCGGTCCCCCGAAGGAATCAGGGGGACCGGTTGCGTCAGGAGGCCAATAGGGATCAGTTGCACTGGACGTTGGTTCCGCATGTCGCCAGCGCATTGCCATTGTAATTGGTGTTTATCAGGGCTAAGTATTTAGCCCCGAACTCCTTAGAGACATTGGCGATAAAGCCTGACACCCACTGCCCGGTTGCGTCTTTTTTCAACTGGTCCTTGCAGTAATCCTCATAGGTCTGCTTCGTATTGGGATAGGGAGTGTTTTGGTCCGTCCAGCCATCCAGGAGTGCCTTGAGGGCTGCAGCGTAGGCCTTCGTATGTTGAACACCGGTTCTGTAGGCCGCGTCCTTTATAGCATTGATCGGCACAAAGGGATTATCGCTTGCGCTCGCCCGTAGAGCCGGACATGAATTGGGGCCGGGTGCGGTCATCGCAGTGACAAGCGTAGAGTCTTGGGTATTCCCCGGGTACGATCTGGCCAGCGCCGCCATGCTGCTGACACCATTTAGCGGAGGCGTACCGGACTGGCACACATACATCGTTACATTGGTCGGCGTAGAGGGGTGATTGGCAAGGAATACCTTGGCGAAATCTGTCCCGCTAAAATCGCCCACAACATTGATCGCGCCGTGCAGGACGATATAGACATCAGCCGACTTGTCGAACGCATCCTTATGCCCCACGGCCGTGATCGCACCATTCTGCACACTGTTTCCTGAGACAAAAAACAGCCGGGTGTTCTGCACATTGTCCGTTATCCACACATAGTCAAACGCATCAGCCTGATTGTCACAGATGGTACCGCCCAACAGAATGCCCGGATTAGCCATGACTGACGATGCGGCAAGCCACAGTTGGCCCAGCATGGCCGCGCTGACAATCAATGCTCTTTTTGCTTTAGAATTCACGAGTTGGTCCTTTCATTTTCATGTATTGCTGCCTCTTTGCAGGGGAACCGGCTCTACCGAGTATCCCTGCACAGTGAGACGCGTTGCAGCGATCAGCTGTGATTTTTTTATGCGTTTACGAGTCGATCGCCCGAGTAGGAGCGCCCGCATCTTGCGGACCCCTGAAGTGGAGTAGCTGTCAGGCCAGCAGCGCGTTGCAGGTCTTCACAACGCACGGAGATCGCGAGAACCTGCAAGGACGTGGCCGCCGCTAGGATTGATCCGGGAGACAAAGCCGCGGGACGCGATTTCTTGGTCTTGAAATGCCTCTTCCATGGCGCGGACGATCCTGCTCGCCGCGGCTTGCGACCCGGAGAGGGCAAACAGCGAAGGGCCGGAGCCGGAAATGCCGCAGCCCATGGCGCCCGCATCCAAGGCCGCTTGCTTGACCTCTTGGAATCCGGGGATCAGTGCGGCTCGCTGAGGTTCGATGACGCGGTCCTGCAAGGAACGCCCGATCAAGGCGTAATCCTGCTGCAGGAGTCCGGTGATCAATCCGGCTACATTTCCCCACTGGGCCACGGCCGCGGACAGCGGAACGGTGGCTGCAAGGATGCGGCGCGCCTCTTCGGTCCGAATCTCCAGAGCAGGGCAGACCAGGCTGCAGCAGAGTTGGGGCGGCGCCGGAATCGGAATCACGTCCAGGGGCTGGTAGCTTCGGATCAGAACCATTCCTCCCAGCAGCGATGGGGCAACGTTGTCGGCGTGCCCGGCACCGCAGGCCATCTTTTCGGCTTGCAAGGCGAAGGGCAGCAAGTCGAGCTTGTCCAGAGGGCTCCCCAGCAGTGCGTTGGCGGCGGTGAGGGCGGCCACGGCGCTGGCGGCGCTGGAACCCAGCCCGCTTCCCAAAGGCATCTTTTTGTGGACTTCCAGTTCCAGTCCGGCGTTGCTGTCCAGATGATCGAGAAAGGCAGTCACCGCCACGCCGGCCGTGTTGCGATCCGATTGCAGAGGCAGGCGTCCTTTATCGCCGCTGATGTGTGAGATCGACACGCCCGGTGACGGCTTCCGGCGAGCCACCACCTCGTCTCCCGGACTCTCCAGAGCGAATCCTAAAATGTCGAAGGCGCAGC
>JANQFM010000703.1 GCA_028277865.1 Acidobacteriota bacterium | reverse complement strand
GGTCATCAGTTCGGCGGTGCACTCGGTGGCCCTCTGGTTCCAGTACTGCTTGAGGCGCCTGAAGCGGCCCTGATGGAAAAGGATGTTCTCATAGAGGTCTTTGACAGGGTACAGCGGCAAGGGGCCGTCGCCGTTGGGGTGGACGAATTGCGCCGAACCGGCCTCCGCTTGGGCCGAGGCGGCCTCGAACCGGCAGCTGGCCTGAAAGTGATCCACCTTGAAGGCGGTGGATTCGCTTCGAAGCACAGCATCCACATGGTTTGGGCCTCGCACCACCGTGGCCACCCGAATGCGGATCTTCTCGCCTGCCGGAACCACCACGGGGCGGTGGAAAGCGACGTTTTCGAAGACCACCCGCGTGTCCGCGGCCGATTGATGGCCCAAGGCGGCACTGGACACTTGAGCCATGGCCTCGAGCCCCATCACGGCGGGGAAGAGGCGTTCGCCGCGCAATGCATGCTCAGCCAGGTAAGGATCCGATTCGGAAGAGAGGGCGGTATCGGCGACCAGTTCGATTCCCGGAAAATTCAGGCGGGGGTATTCCAAAAATCGCTGCAGAGGCAAATCCGGCCGCTCCAGGCCCAAAGTGGGGGTATCGACGAAGCGTCCCGTGACCACAACCGAGGACGAACCCAGCATTTGCTGGGGTGTGTTGAGCAGACGTTCCAGCCAGTCGACGCCCCGCTCGGGCGGAATGGGCGTGATGCCCTGGCGGATCAGAGCGTCCAAACGCCCCAGCCGCTCGCCCATTCCGATCCCCGACCAGACCGACCATTCCAGGCACAGGCAGCGGCAGGACGGGTGCTCTTTGCGGAAGTGTTCAGTGCGCCGGGCCAGCCACTCGTTGGCGGCGGCGTAGTCCGCCTCGCCCGGCATTCCGCTGCGGGCGATGATGGAACCGAATGTCACCAGCAAGCGCAAACGATCGGAGTCGATGGCGCTGAGAAGGTTTTCGAGGCCCCGCAGTTTGGGCGCCAGGGTGCGTTGGAAGTCTTCACGGCTCAATACGCTCAGGGGGCGGGGATGGTTGAAGCCGGCGCCATGCAGCAAAGCGGTGACCTCTCCAATCTTCGGCACGGCCTCTGCCAGAGCCTGCTTGAGCGCTGCCGGATCGGTTACGTCGGCCCGTTGGTAAAGAAACTCGGCTCCGTAGGCCTGAAGTCGCTTCAGGTTGGAGGCTAATTCGTTGTCTTGCGAGGGGTCCGAGCGGCCCAGCAGCAGCAGGCGGGTTCCCCAGCGCCGGGCCAGGGCCAAAGCCGACTCGGCGGCAATGCCCTTGCCGCCACCGCTGACCAGCAGCACGTCCTCGCCGCCCAGCAGCGGTGCAGGAGCCTGCTGCGACTGGCCTACTTGCAGCAGGCGCAGAAGGGGCACCCGACGGCAGCCCTCGCGATCGTAATGAGCCTCCACGTAGCCGGAGGCGGATTGCAGCTCATCAACGGCCCAGTCAGCGGCCTGGGGATGATCGAAGGGCAGGTCGAGGACCAGGCTGGTCAGCCCGGGCGACTCGAGGTGGAGGGTACGGGCGAATCCGCCTGCGCCGCCGTCCTGTTGCAACACCATGAAGATGGAGGGGCGCTTGTCGGGCTTGAAAGCGATTCGGGTGGCCTCGAGCAGCAAATCGATCTGGTCCGGGCCAGCTTGGGGCGGCAGGCACAGAACCAACCCAAATCCGGCCTTGACGTCCCGGGCAGGAACTCCGGCGCTCTCCAAGGCCTTTTGAAGGAGCGGGAGCAGAGGGTGATCCGGATCGGCCACGATTTGCCAGCCGGGCCGTTCCGGCAATTCCGTTCCACTCGGGAAGGTCTGGGGCTGCAGAGGCTCTTCGACGAGATCGACCCGGAAAGGCCGTACCCAGGCATCCAACCCTTCAACGGGGCCTTCCGTGCTGGAAAGGCTCCGGCTGCTCGTGGCACGCAGCTCTTTCAAGGCTTCGGCCACCTGGCCCACCGTGGCGTTGGCGTACTCGGCAGGCGCTGCGGGCGGCTCGATCTGCAATCGCCGTGCGGCCGCGGAGACCAGTTCGCTGACCGAAATCGAATTCAGGTGCAAGTCACCCAGCAACAGGCTCTCTTCCCGAACCGCTTCGAGAGGCAATTCGGTTCGCCTGGCAATCAGCCGCCTGACCAACTCGGTGGTTGAAGCGGCCTCGTCTTCGGCAGGCAAGTCCTCCCTTTCCTCTTCCCTGTTCTCTTGGGCTATCCCTGTGATCTCTTGGCGCTCAAAAACCTCCGGTGCCTCTTCGCAAGGATTGGCTAGAAAACGCGGTTGCCAATCCAATTCGAAGGGACGGGTGAGCCGCCCTTCGAAAAGAGCTTCCGATCGCAGCGGCGCTCCCATGGCGAATGCCGCCGCCACGGCCTGCAAGAGTCCGTTCAAAGAGCCCCCGCCCACGTCCATTGCCAAGGCAGGTAGGGGTTGGAAACGCTGCACCAAGCCGGTCAGCAAGGCGCCCGGCCCCACTTCGATCCAAAGGTCGAGATTCTCTCCAGCCTCTTGCACAGCGCCTGCGAAAAGCACGGGAGAGGTGACCTGGTTGATCAGCACCGTGCTCAGATCCTCCTCGGCATCCAGTGCAGCACCGGTGACCGTTGAGACCACCCGGCCTGCCAGCCGTCCCAGATGCATTCGAGAAAGGCACTTGGCCAAGCGGGGCGCAGCGTCGGCGACCAAAGGGGAATGAAAGGCGTGAGAAACCTGTAGGCGGGTAGCGCGCAGGCCGGCCGTGTGAGCACGCTCGACCAGTTCTCGACAAGCCTCTTCCGGTCCTGAAACAACAGTATCTTCGGGACCGTTCAGGCTGGCGACCTGCAATGGCAGCCCTTCGAGCAAGCCCTCCAACGCCGCAGGCGGCGCCCCTACACTCACCATGCCTCCGGGCGGGCTTTCCAATTGGGCCATCGCTTGGCCACGCGCTTTTGCGGTGCGCAGCAGGTTCTCCTCATTAAAAGCGCCGGCCCAATGCAGTGCGCTCAGCTCGCCCAAGCTGTGACCAACTGCCACCGAGGCCTCAATCCCTAATTCGTCGAGTATCCGCAGGCCGGCCATGGAGGATGTGACAATGGCCGGCTGGGCGATCTCGGTGGCCACGGCCCTGTCGCCCTTTGGGAGTTGAGCGCGCTGATAAAGCTCTTCGACAGATTCGAAACGGTGTCGCCAGATGCCGCCGCCAGTGTGCGATGGGGCGCCTTGCCCGGAAAAGAGGAATCCGATGCGGGGAGGCCGAACGCCGCTGCCCAGGAACACGCCCGATCGGGCGTCCAGCTTTTGCCGATGGCCCTGGTGCAGCCAAAAGGCCAGCGTCCCCAGCCTTTCGGAGAGTTGGGCGGGATTGGATGCAACGACAGCCCCCCGCAGCCGCCCCGGCTGAAGGATCCTCTGCAGCTGAGCTGCCAGATCGGCCATTTCAGACTGAGAGATACGGTGGGCGTAGCCCTGGATTCTTTCGACATGACGGCTCAGTTCCGCTGCATCCTGGGCCGCCATCAAAAAGACCTCGGCGTCTTGATGAGAGCGCAGCAACCCGTCGCGACGGGCACTTCGTGTGCGTCGACGCTTCGAGGCGCCTTCCACCAGCAGATGGCAGTTGATCCCGCCAAAGCCCATAGCGCTGACTGCGGCGTGGCACGGAATTGTGTCCGGCCAGGGTTCGGCCCGGCGCAGCAGCCGTAGCAGGGGCCTTTCGCCGTTGAGGGAGGGGTGCGGCTCTTGCCAGCCGGTGTGGGGCGGCAGCAGGCGGTCTTCGACGGCCTGGACGGCCTTGATCAGGCCGGCCACTCCAGCGGCTGCCTTGGTGTGCCCGATGTTGGCCTTGATGGAGCCCAAAGCCGCTGCCTGGCGGGCGCCCGCCTGGCGCAGCAGCCCTGTCAGGGTCTCCAGTTCGGTCGTGTCGCCGACCGCGGTGCCCGTACCATGCCCCTCGAACAAGGCTACCGAATCGATCCCCACGCCCGCACGGCGGTAAGTGCGTTCCAAAGCCAGGCGTTGGCCTGAAGCCTCCGGGCGGGTGATCCCTCCGCTGCCGTCCGAAGAGATGCCCCAGCCCCGGATGAGGGCATAGATGTGCCGACACTCGGCACGGGCCCGCTCCTCGCTCATCAAGACCACGAAGCCGCAGCCTTCGCCGGGAATGAAGCCGTCTGAAGAAGCGTCATAAACGCGCATGGGGCCTTCGGCCAATGCGCCCGTCTTGGCGAAACCGACCAGTTCGAAGGGATCCAGGCTGAGGTCCACGCCGCCGGCCAGTGCGACCTCCATTTCGCCCGAAGCCAGCAGCGTGCAGGCGTTGGCCACGGCCAGCAGCGAAGATGCGCAGGCCCCGTCCACTGTGAAGCCGCCGCCGTGCAAGTCGAAGTGATTGGAAATACGTCCGGCGATGGTGTTGGAAAGGCCGCCGGCCAGGCTTTCTTCTTCAACGGCCGGGAAGGGTGCCTTGTAGACCGGTTCCAGGCGTTCGACAAAGCGTGCGCTCTGCTCCTGGCTCCATCCCTCTTCCTGCAGAGCAGAGGCGAGGATGCGCCGGACGTAAGGCCAACGCAGGCGCATCAGATGAGAGCGCGAGAATTCTCCGGTGAGCGTATTGCCCAGCAAAACGCCCGTCCCGTCGCGGGGCAGGCCCTCGCCCTCGGGGAATCCGGCGTCTGCCAAAGCCTGGGAAGCCACGTCCAGAGCCAGCCAGTGAGTCAGGTCGGCGCTGCGAAAAGTCCGGCCCGCCACACGGAATTTGACCCGCTCGAACTCATAGCCCTCCAACACCGCCGCCTGGGTGGCGTAGGTTCGGTCAGGCGCCAGCCGATTGCCGCTGTGGTAGTCCTCCAAACGCAGGCGTTCGGTCGGCATGCGCCGGAAGGCCTGGCGCTGCGCCAAGACGTTTTCCCAGAGCTGGCGTGGCGTCCGGGCGTCCGGGTAGCGGCAGCCCATGCCCACAATTGCGACGTTGTTCTTCATCTCCTGCTCTCGATCTTCGCTTGGCGCACTTCGCGTCTTGGCGCGAGATCTCCCCTTCACCCGGCAGGCCCTGAAGCCGGCAAAGGCAGCCGTGCCCACACCCTTTGGGCAATTGCCTGTTGCTGCAGGTAAAGGAGCACGCCGCGCAGGCCGCAGACCAGGGTCAAGCCGAAGAAGAGGCCGAAAACCTGGTGCCAGGCCACCAACAGCCCGTAAGCGGCCGCTACGGACAGCCCGAAAGCGACTTGCCCCCTCGGCTTAAAGGGGCTGGTGGCCGGATCGGTGATCATATAGAAGGTAAAAAGCAAGAATGCCACGCCTGTCATGGGCATCAAGCCGGAAAGGAAGGAGTCCCAGAAAAGCCACCCTTCCTTAAAAAAGCTGCGCAGCAGAGCCTGCAGCGCGAATCCCCCCATCCAGGCCAGGATCAGAGGCATTCGCCTGGTGAACTGATAGTTGAGCGAACCGCCCAGCACGATGATGGCCAGGGGCAGGATCCAGTTGCCTGCTCCGCTGAGGTTTTCGGTGAACATGTAGGGCGGTGCGATCCCCACCCAGGGGAAAAGCACCAAAGTTGCGGCGATGCCCAAGTTGGAGGGGTTGAAGAAATGACAGCGCCGCTGACCCACCTGGATACGGAAAAAGTACTTGGAGGCCACTGCCACCGTCACGGCAAAAGCCACCGGCAGCAGGCGTTCATTGGAGTAGAGCAGCATCGAAATGGCCAGCGAACCGATGTGGACAGGCAACAAGAAGTAGATCAGGTTTTTCATGCCTCCCGCATAACCTGGCCGGCGTCCCTTGCTGCGCGTATCCACCCATTCCAACAGCAGCACCGCGCCGTATCCGAAGGCCAGTGCAATCAAGGGATGGGCAAAAGATTGTTCGAAGCCCAGGAAGGAGTGCCCCGCCAAGACGAAAAGGCTGATGGTGATGGCGAAGCGGCGCATGGCCGTCGATCGGGGGTCCGCTGCTTTGCCTTTGTTGGGGGAATTCATGGAGTCTCCTCTCCTTCCCGGTCGGTTGCGGCTGAGCCTGAAGCCGCACTGGCCGTACTCCAGGTTTCGGCGCCGCCCTGGGATCCCAGCAGCACTGTGTGCCAGCCCGGCGCCAAGTCCAGGGTCTGCTGCCGGACCGAGCCTTGAGAGTCGCGCCAGCGCAGTGATACGGACAGGCTGGAGGGCTTGAGGCTTCCCAGCCCGAAATGCAGTTCGGGGCCGCTGGCGCCTGAATGCCCGCTGCCGCCGTCAACCTGGGCGGTGAGGCGTGCTTGATTGGGCAGTAGGATAGAAGCGGAAGCCCCTACGGCGGGGCGCGAGGGAACGGGCAAACGGGCTGCGCCGGCATAAGCCTGGGTTGGAAGGGCTTGTAGGCCCTTGGCCGGCATGCGCAGGCTGAGGGCCAAAAAGGTGCCTGAAGACGGAGTCTGGTTGCGGTAAAAATAGGATGGCTGCCACTGGTTGGCTACGGCCAGATCGAGCCGGCCGTCCCCGTCGACGTCGGCTGTGGCGAT
>JANQFM010000644.1 GCA_028277865.1 Acidobacteriota bacterium | reverse complement strand
TCCCCGGAATTCGGAAACCGGCAGAAAGGGAGGGGAGCAAAAGATGTGCCAGCCGAACCGGGCATCCGGCCTTTCAGGTTCTGGTTTCCCGCTCTGGAGTCCTCTGCCGGTCTCCTTCCGCCACTCCATTGAACAATTTGCGCAAAACAGGCATCCTTGAGTGAAAGCTGCTCTGCAAGTCGTTAAAGCTTTCGAAAGGCAGGCACCATGGCTCGCTGGATTCGGCTCTTTGTCCTTTTTGCGCTCTTTCCCTGGGCAACGGCCCAACAACAGGAGCCCACCTTTCGGGTGCGGACCGAGCAGGTCACCGTCTACGTTTCGGTCACCGACAAGAAGGGGCGCCCGGTAAAAAACCTGTCCAAGCAGGACTTCCGGATTCTGGAAGACGGCGTAGCCCAACAGATCGACCTCTTCCAGGAGATCGGCTGGGGCAGCGGCGCAGACCAGCTCCTGCAGCCAACCGAGGCGGGCGGGAATTCAGCCGGCAATCGGCCCCAAGTGATCGGTCCGCGGTCACAGCCCCCAGCCCATTCCTGGCGCGAGTCCCGCTTTGTAGTGATCCGATTTGACCCCGGGGTGGGGCGTACCGGCAGCAAGGGCCGCTTCGGAGTCAGCTTTGACAAGGAGGTCGGCCCAGCTTCGGGATTCGGGCGCTACCACGAATTCGTCAGGCAGACCAAGCGGGCCATGGAAGCGGCCCGCGAAGTGGTCGGCCAACTGGACTTGAGCAACGACTATGCCGCCATCTCTTGGCGCAACGTTCTCACCGAGTTCAGCCAGGACAAGCGGCGCCTGCTCGATCTCATCAACGCCTTGGACCCCTCCAAGATGGATCGTCAGGATGCCGGCGCCCGGCTGGCAGATGTGGTTGCCGCTGAAATAGGGGGAGTGGGATCCTTTGAGCTGTCCGACATTTTCGATCAGCCGGACGATCGGGACATCTTGTTCGAAATCGACCGCCAGATCATGCTGGGAAGCCACTTCGACGGTGCCGACCTGATCAGCCGCCTCAAGTACCTGCGGGGCCGCAAGGTATTGATCTACCTGGGTGAAGGGCTTCCCGAGGTCGATCGGGACGACAAGGATCTCAAGTACTTCGACCCCCGCTACAACGCCCGCATATACAGCGATGCCGGATTCACCGTCTATGCCATCAGCCCTCGCGGGCTGGTTTTCAGCAGCGGCTACAGCGCCGCGCCTCCCTCAGGCAGCGCCCGCAGGGGGCTGAGCCCGCGTCAGCGCTCCAACCTGGTTTTTCGCACCCATACCAACGACGCTGCTGAAAACGTCTACCTCAAGCGCTGGACGCAATTCACCGGCGGGGCGGCCTACTACAACCGCAACAACCTCAAAAAAGGCGTCCGGGAGGTCTTTGAGCAGGCCTCGCATAGCTACCTGCTGGCCTACCGAATCAATCGTCCCGAGCCGGACGGCAAGTTTCACCGCATCCAGGTCCGCTTGGCCGAGGGCAAGGACCGCCGTGTAAGGCACCGCAACGGCTATTTTGCCACCAGCGTCAGCAGCGCCGAAAACCACTACCGGACCGTGGCTACAGCCTTGATGGCGCCCTCCCAATTCCAGGACTTCCCCCTCACCGTCACGGCCCGCCGAGGTGAGGGCGCAAGCGCCGTCCAGTTTCAATTGGCCTTTCCTTTCGAGAAGATCCGAATGCAGGAACGTCAGGTTCCAGGCGATAAAAAGGGCGAGGCACTCACCCGCTACTACCAGGAGATTCGGCTTTTGGTGGCGGCCTTTTCCGAATCAGGGGAATACCTGGGCGCTTACGAAAAAAAGTTCTTCCTCGATCTGGACGAAGCTCAGATGAAGCATCTTCGTCTGGGGTCCGCCACTGTTGACCGCACCATGAATGCCGAATCCGGCCAGAATCCCGCCCTGCTTAAGACAGTCGTCGTGGTGGGGCAAAACGAGCAGGTCACAGTCAGCGTAATCGAGGTCGAGGGCTAACCCGGATTTCTCACGGGTTCTCTACTGCGGAGCCGCAATCATCCGCCCTGACTGCGTTGCGCTCGGTCGGCCTGCTCGACGTACGGACAGTACGCCTGCGCGGGCCTCGGTGGCGACGTCTTGCCAGGACGGCGCTTGCGGCACCACCCACCAACAACCTGGCAACTGAAGCAGTGTTCAATGCACCCCTGCGCTCACGCTGAGGGTGCGGAAGATCAGGAATGAACCTAACAGCACCAATACTGCGGGGACGAGGTAGCGGCTCTGCAGCCTGGCCCAGGGCAAGGCGCGCTGCAGCAGATGGACGCCCGAAAGGGCCGGCAAAGTCCCCAATCCGAAGACGATCATGGCTGCCGCGCTGTGCAGGGGAGTGGGCAGCGCCGCAGCGGGGATAAGCATGGCGTAGACAAGCCCGCAGGGCAGGAATCCCATCACCACGCCCACCAGCAAGCGGGCCGTGAAAGCGGGTGTGCGGGCCAGGCGGGCCAGCCAGGCGGGCTTCCATCCGCTGCTTGACAGCCAGGAGTCGGAATTCAGTCCAGGCAACAGGCCCGAGAAGGCCAGACCGGCGGCGATGAGCGTGACCCCGCCCAAGACAGACACCCCCTGCTGCCAGCCGACCCATCCCACTCCCTCGTGCAGGCGTCCGCCCAACCATCCGGCGGCCAAGCCCAGCATCCCGTAGGTCCAGAGGCGTCCCAGGTGATAGGCCGTCAGGCTGCTGGCCAAGCCCAGACGGGGAGTGCCGGGTTGAACATGGGATTCCTGGAAGAGCCGCGAAAAGCCGCACAGCAAAGGCCCGCACATGAGCATGCAGTGGCCGCTGCCGGCCAGCCCGGCGATGAAAAGGGCAGGGATGAAGGGCCAGGAGTCCATGATTAGGCTTTAGGCTGTAGGCTGTAGGCTGTAGGTGTCAATCCTGAGTCCCTCGGTCTGGAGACTGCAGCCTCCAGCCTGGAGCCTGCAGTCTCTTCCCTCGTCTTCCCCGCCCCCCGCCCCATCGTGATGATCAGAAGGCTGGAGAGGACCATGGAGGAGGCGGCAAAAACTGGGGTCAAAAGCCCCAGGGCGGCCAGGGTGATTCCGATGGAGTTGTAGCCGAAGGCCCAGGCCAGGCCAAGGCGAATACGGCGCACAGTGTGGCGGGCGATGGTCAGCGATTCAGGGATCTTGAGCAAGGACGGCGAAAGAAGGCGGACATTGCCTGATTGATGGGCCAGCCCGCTGGCCGAGATCACTGAAATCCCCACATCGGCCGCCGCCAACACAGGCGCGTCATTGATGCCGTCTCCCACCATGGCAACCGTTGCACCGACCGATTTTCGGGCCGATCTAAGGTAGCGGACCTTGTCTTGGGGCAGCATCGAGTGTTCGACCGGCAGGCCCAGCCTTGCAGCCTGGCGCTGGGCCGGTCCTGCTTCGTCTCCTGTCAGAACAGCCGATTCGACGCCCATCGATGCCAGGGCCTTGACGGCATCCGGCGCATCGGTGCGCAAACTTTCCAGCAAGTCGAAGCGGGCCAATACACATTCCTCGTCCACCAGATAGACCGTTGTCTCGCCATCGGATTCGCCGAGGCGGGCTGCCGGCATTGCCAAGCGCCCGGATTCTGAGATCCCCGCTGCATCGAGTATCGGGCCTCCGCCCAGCCGGTAAAGGGTGCCTTCGATTCGAGCCTGGATGCCGATGCCTGGCAGGACGGCCGAGTCCGAGGCTCTTCCGGGTGCGATGCCTGCTGCGCCAGCCCTGGCCACCAGGCAGCCGGCAATGGGGTGCAGACTGGACGATTCCGCCGTTGCCGCCCAATAAAGCGCCTGCTCTTCAGAGATTCCCTCGGCCACCTGCAGCCGTACGACTTCCAATTCAGGCTCGGTCAGGGTTCCCGTTTTATCGAAGAAAACCCGTCTGACCTTGGAGGCCCGTTCCAGGGCTTGAGCGGAATCGAAGAGGATTCCCCGATCGGCGGCCCGGCGCAGCCCCGACCAGCAGCTCAGGGGCGCCGCCAGCCCCAAGGCGCAGGGGCAGCTGATGAGCAATAGGCTCAAGCCCGCCAGCAGTCCCTCTTCCCAGCGTCCCGCCGCAGCACGCCAGCCGAAGATGCCCAGGGCAAGCACGATCACAACAGGAGCGAAGATAGCCGCCACCCGGTCGGTGACGCGCTGGATAGAGGGCGGGCGGCTGCGGGCTTCTTCCAAAAGCTGCTGCATGCGGGCGATGGTGCGCTTTGGGCCGGTGTTTTGGGCCTCGATCCACAGTTCCCCGTCCAGGTTGACCGATCCGGCCAGAACCTGGTCGCCGACGCTGACCGAACGCTTGAGCGACTCGCCGGTCAATCGTGAAGCGTCCAAGTGGCTGCGTCCGCGCCGCACAATGCCGTCCACGGCTGCTACTTCTCCAACCCTGACCCGAACAAGGTCGCCCGGCTGCAGGTCTTGGGTATCCGCTTCTTGCAGGCTTTCACCCCGCTCGACCCAGGCACGCTGCGGAAGTGTGTCCAAAGCCGAGGCGGACGTTGCGGCGCGGCGCTTGGAACGGGCTTCCAGGTAATTGCCCAGGGTGAGCAGCACCAGCACCATGGCTGCGGTGTCGAAATAAAGGCTGCCCGACCCTCTGATGGTGTTCCAGGCGCTCAGGCCGTAGGCGGAAAAGACCGCCACCGAGATGAGGAAATTGGCGTCGGGCCGACGCCACCATCGTCGGCTGGAATCGGCCAGCAACGGAAGGCCCAAAGCCGCCACTACGACGGTGCAAAAGAAAAGCTGCAGGTAGGCGAAAAGCCCCGCAAGCATCTCAAAACCGTCGCCCGAGCGGGCGGCTTCCCCGAAGATCTCCCCCGAGTAGAAGATCCAGTTGAAGACCATGATGTTGATGGCCAGGAAAACGCCCAAGCCCAGGCGCACCATCCACAGGCTGACGGGTTGGGCGGACCCTTGTTCCTTCAAGGCGGGGCGGACCAGCTGGTGGGCGATGTGGCAGCCGAAGCAGCAGAATTGAGTGCGGCCTGCGGGGAGGGGGAGGCTGCAGTGGGTGCACGATTGCATGTTGGACGCTTTCTCAGAGGGGGGACAACCGCGGAGAACGCAGAGAGAAGACGCCGTGTACAAAGAGAAGTCCTTCTCTGCGGCCCTCCGCCTCTTCTCTCTGCGTCCTCTGCGGTTGTCCCTTCTCCCTCACTCCAGCAAAATGTAGCGGATCAAGTACCCCACTCCCAGCACAAAGAACGATATCCAGATCAGGGTGACGTACCAGGGAAAGGAATACCCCTGATAGCTCAGGTACCTGTGGCGTCGAAATCTTGGTTCGGTCATGGTTCACTCCTGAGCGTTGCGGGCAGCTTGCTGACGGCGCTCCCACTCCTCATTCAGCTCCAGCATTCGGTATTTGGGGCCTTCCACATCCTT
>JANQFM010000624.1 GCA_028277865.1 Acidobacteriota bacterium | reverse complement strand
TGCGACAACGACAGTCACCGGCTGCGTCACTTATCGGGTCTGTTGTCAAAACATCGGAATCTTCAGCTGCAGCACCAACATCTCGATCAATGTTGCCGGGCCCGGGGGCGCAGAGAATGCCGTCGTCGGCTACAAGTGCAGCGGTCTTTTTTGTGATTCGACAGATGAAGATGTCTTTCCCGCCCCGCTGGGGGATGAGGCCGATACCTGCGAGGATCCCCTTGCGGCGCAGTCATTCTCCAAGATGCTTTTGATGCCCGGCGAGCAGCTGCAGCAGCAAGCCAACGTTGAAATCCAGACCATTCTGATTGAGGCATGCTCTTGATGCCGTGACTGCTGCTGACGATCCTGATCCGCAGCCGTTCGGGGGGGGCAGCCTGGAGCCCGCCCCTGCAATGTGGGCAAAAGAAGAGGGGAAATCGGCGTCCGAATGGCTTTGGGTGCCCGGCGGTCGGACATCCTGTCGCTGCTGCTGCGCGAGGGGATGTGGCGTTCGGCGGCGGGACTGGGCATCGGCATCCTGCTGGCCTTGGGACTGGTCCGGGCGCTTTCGGGGCTGCTGGTGGGCGTCAGCAGCACCGATCCGCTGACCTTCGTGATCGTGCCGCTGGCCCTGCGCTACGAATGAAGAGGAGGGGATTTCACGCAGAGGCGCAGAGGCGCAGAGGCGCAGAGAGGTCAGAGCCTCTTGAATCCCATGGAACTCTCTGCGGCTCTGCGCCTCTGCGTGAAACTCCTAATTCCCTTCCCCGTGCAGCTTCATCCACTCCTCCTCGAATTCGTTGCCGGGCTTCCAGCGGGGCATTTCGTCGGCGTTGGCTACGTTGAGGGCTGTCTGGAAGACGATGCGCAGGTCGCGTTGCAGGCCGGTGAGATCCCACTGCCCGTCCACCTGGTCGCTCACCTGGTGGTAGACCCGGCTGCGGTACTTAGCCGGGTCGAAATCCAATTCGGGGACGTACTCGGTGCCCGGATTGATGAAGAGGGCGGGGATGCCCGCTTTGGCGAAGTTGACCTGATCGGAACGGTAAAAGCTGCCCGCACGGGGACGCGTATCGCCCTTGACGGTAACGGGGTTCCCCTCCACCATGAACTGAGCCGCCGCATCACGCAGCGCCTTGCCCAAGGTGTTGGTTTCGACTCCGATGGCTGACAGGTCGGCGGTCACCCCGAAAATCTGAGGCATGTCGATGTTGAAGTTGGCCACCAGACGGCTTTGGTCGAAGGGAGGGCTGGCCACGAACCAGCGGCTGCCCAGCGATCCGCTCTCTTCGGCGGCGCAGGCCAAGAAGAGGACCGAGCGGCGGGGAGGCTGGGGCAAGGCTTTGAAGGCCTCCGCCAAGCTGAGGATGCCGGCCGTCCCGGCGGCGTTGTCCCAGGCACCGTTGAAGATCTTGTCCTCGCCTTCCAGGTCGGGATTGACTCCCAGATGGTCGTAGTGGGCTGAAAAGACGATCACCTGCTCCTTCAGTTCCGGGTCGCTGCCTTCCAGCATGGCCAGGACGTTTTTGGTCTCGATGCGCCGGATGGCGGTTTCGATGTGGGCCGACACCTTGTAGCCGGTGTCGACGGGCTGGAAGTCCTTGCTGGCGCCTTGCTCGAAGAGCCCCTCCAGATCGGTGCCCATCGACTGGGCGATGGTGTTGGAGGTCTCCTGGTCGATCCAGCCCAGCAAGTCCACCTGGTAGCCGCTGCCGGGGATGTCCAGGGCGAAGCCCTCCTCTGCGCCGTTGTGGCCGATGACCTGCCACTCATAGCTGGCCGAGGGGGTGGTGTGGATCATGAAGGCGCCGGCCGCGCCGTGTTTCATGGCCTGCTCGAACTTGTAGGTCCAGCGTCCGTAGTAGGTGCGCCGCTCGCCTTCGAAGATGCCTTCCACCTGGGGATCGTCATTGAGGAAAAGCAGCACCTTGCCCGACACGTCCTG
>JANQFM010000586.1 GCA_028277865.1 Acidobacteriota bacterium | reverse complement strand
GCGTCAGGATTTTTCTCCTGCTCTGGTCTCTAAACACGGCCCGACCGGGACAAGCCCGGCTCGTGGCCTCATGATCTTGAGCGGGGGTTTTTGCAGCGGGATCTAAACTCAAGGCACGGCTCCGCTACGGTTGGAGCAGGATCTTGAAGGCACCTGGGCGGGACGACTTTTCGAAAGCAGACTGGGCCTGGGTCAAGGGCAATGTCTCCTCGATGAGGTCGCGGGGATCGATGCGTCGCTCTTCCAACAGCCGCAGGGCTTTGGCAAAGGGTCCGCAGCGGGAGCCGACGAGGCGGATTTCGTCCACCACCAGGCGTGAAAAGTCGATGCGATGGCTTCCGGCGTAGGTGCTCTTGAGGACGATGGTCCCGGCGGGTCGGACCGCTTTTAAAGCGGCCTCCAGTCCGTCAGGGGAACCGGTGGCTTCGACGACGATATCCATCTGTTGGCGGGGGATTTCGCCGGGGTCGTGGACGGTGACTCCAAAAGGTTCGAGGCGCTCGGCCTGAACGTCGTGTCGGACGACGGCGCTCAAACGGCACCCGGTCAGCGACAAGGTGCGGGCAATGAGCTGGCCCAGCCGTCCTGCGCCCACCACCAGCACCTGATCAGCGGGACGGACCTCGATCTGCTCTTCGATTTGCAGCGCAGCCGCCAGAGGCTCGGTAAAGACAGCGCATTCATCGGGCACGCAGTCTTCAATCCGGAGCAGATTCTCCAGCGGCAACGTGCAGTACTCGGCAAAGCAGCCCTGCCGATTCACGATGCCCAGCACACTGCGCCTGGAGCAATGACTGGATCGCCCTGCACTGCAGGCGGCGCACTGTCCGCAGACTGCATTGATCTCGCCCACCACCCGAGCGCCTTCCCAAGACGGGTCATCGGGCGAGGACGCCACTTGGCCTACGAACTCATGACCGGGCACCCCCGTAAACGGATAATAGCCGCGCACCAGCTGCAAGTCGGTTCCGCATATGCCGGCCAGACGGACCCGGATGAGGGCTTCTCCAAGCTTTGGGGCAGGATCCGCCAAATCGTGGAGAACTCTCACATGCTGGTCTTCAAGCCAGGCTGCCTTCATCTGTCAACTTCAGCATTCCTGATTCGAGCAGGTTTGATTTGATGCCAAAGGCTGTGTCGGCCAGGGGCGCCCGCTTGCGGCGCTCCGATCGGAAGCGGAATCCCGGGAGTCGGTCGCATGCAAATCTCCTTTGGCCGATTCATGGTAGCATTCGCCCTTCCATGATGCCGCTGGACTTCTTCGAACAATTCCGCCACAACGTGGACAAGATGCCGCAGCATGAGGTGCTGCAGGCGCTCACCGACGAGGGCCGCGACGTCTTCACCTACCAGCGGGTGGCGGACGAACTGAAGCGGGTCAGCCTTTTCCTCAAAAACGCCGGGCTCAAGCCGGGACAAGCGGTGGGGATCGTGATGGAAAACCATCCCCGCTGGGGCATCGCCTACCTGGCTGCCCAGAGCGCCGGAGCGGTGGTGGTCCCCTTCGACATCCTGCACAGCGCCGAGATCCTTGCCGAACTGATCCAGCACTCGGAATGCCGCTTTCTCATCTCCTCGGAGCACTTGGCCGAAAAGCTGTGCGATATCCAGAACCTGTTGCCGTCGCCGCTTCCGATGCTTGCCACAGGAGAGGTGCCGCAAGGATGGAGCAGCTGGGACGAGGTGATCGCGCAAGAGCCCGGAGAGGAGATCCCTTTGCCGCTGGTGGAGCGCTCGTTGGACGAGACGCTTTCCATCATGTACACCAGCGGCACCACCGGAGACCCCAAGGGTGTGGTCCTGACCCGCAAGGCCCTCTACCTGAACGTGGTCAAGGCTTTGGAACGCGTCGCGCTCAAATCCACCGACCACATCCTTTCTGTGCTGCCGCTTTACCACGCCCTGGCATTGATGGCCAACTTCATCATTCCTCTTTACCTAGGAGGCAAGGTTACCTATCTGGCTTCTCTGGAAGCCCAAAAGATCCTCAAGGTTTTCAGGCAAGAGGGAATCACCGTTTTCGTGGCGGTACCCCAGTTCTTCTACCTGGTCCATCAGCGTGTTCTTCAGCAGGTCGGCCAGCAAAGCTCCTTCAAGCGCTTCATGTTCCGAAGGTTGCTGTACCTGTCGGGATTCTGCAACCGTCGATTGAGGGTCAATCCGGGACGGCTCTTTTTTGGCAAAATCCACAAGGTCTTCGGAGAGCAGTTGCGCTTCCTCGCTGTTGGAGGCGCTCGTTTCGACGCCGGGGTGGCCAAGTCCTTTCGGGATCTGGGCTTCACCATCGTTCAGGCATACGGCATGACCGAATCGGCCGCCGTGGCGACGCTGATGCCGCTGGACAGCCGCGCCATCGGCTCGGTGGGTCCTGCATTGCCTCAGGTTCGCCTTCGCATCTTCGAGCCGGATGACCAAGGGATCGGAGAAGTGCTGATCGGAGGTGAAAGCCTGATGAGCGGCTACTGGAGAAATTCCTGCGCAACCCGCGAAATGCTGCGCGACGGATGGCTGCACACCGGCGACCTGGGCTATCTGTCTCGGGCCGGGGATCTTTACATCACGGGACGCCAAAAGGATGTCATCGTTCTCAGTTCAGGCAAGAACATCTTCCCCGAAGAGCTGGAGTACCACTACCATACGAATGGCCAGTACCTGAAAGAGCTGTGCATCGTGGGCGTGCCGGACGACTCTGGTCAGGAGGGCCAGGAGAAGCTGCATGCGGTGGTGGTTCCCGACTTCGATGCGCTGCGCAGCGACCAAATCGTCAATGCCGCCGAGATGATCCGGTACTTCTGGGAGAACGCTTCCCAGAAGCTGCCTGCCTACAAGCGGGTCAAGAGCTTCGAAATCCGGCACGACCCCCTGCCTCGCACGACCACGCGCAAGGTTAAGCGTTATCAGGTCATGCAGGAAATGGGCAAAGAGGGGGATTCCCGAACACCGACGCCTCGCTTCAATCAAGCCAGCCAACCCCGTTCCGAGCTTGAAGAGCGCATTTTCGAACTCATCCGGCAGGCCCGCACGGTGCCTTTGGTCCATCGCGAAATGAACCTGGAACTGGATGTTGGATTCGACTCGCTGCAGCGGGTGGAGTTCCTCTCCAGCCTTCAAGACGCCCTGGGCATCGAACTTTCGGACGACGAATCCACTGAAATCTTCACTGTGCAAGATCTGGTGGAAGCCGTGGAGAAGCGACTTTCGGGCCAAATCGTCGCTGAGGCTTCTCAGGGCCGCAGCTGGCGGGAGATCCTGGAGCAGCCGCTGCAGGAGGAGGATCAGGCCCGCCGACAGGAATTCCTGACACCCCGGCCTCTTTCAGAGTTTTTCGTCTACTCGCTCTGCCAGTGCATCTATTTTCTGAGCAAAATACTCTTCCGCATCCGAGTCACCGGAATCGAGAACCTGCCCCGCCGATATCCCTTTCTGGTCTGCCCCAACCACCTGAGCTACATCGACGCCCCCATCTTTGCCAGTTGCTTGCCGTATCGCATTCTCAAGAGGCTTTTTTTCCTGGGCTACTCCTACTACTTCAAGGGAGGAGGCATATTGGCCTGGATCGGGCGCCTCACCAAGACGGTGCCGGTGGATGCCGACCGCAATCTCCGGCAGGCTTTGCGATTGGGTGCCGAAGGGCTGCGACGTAACTTGGTGCTGTGCGTGTTTCCCGAGGGCGAGCGTTCCATTGACGGCGAACTCAAGAAGTTCCGTCAGGGCCCCGCCGTCCTGGCCCAGACCCTGCAAGTCCCCATCGTCCCGGCAGCCATCACGGGGACCTACCAGGTCTGGCGTCGGGGATCGGGCAAGATCCGCCTTCATCCCATCCGGGTGCGCTTGGGCAAGCCTCTGCAGCCTCCCTCGGAGAGCAGCCAAATCGAGGCCTTCAATCAGCAACTCTCCGACACGGTGGCAGAGCTGATCCGGCAAGAAGTGGAGGCGGGGTAGCCCCCTTTTTGAGAGAGGCAAGATTCGTGGCTGCTCGACCCTCAACTCTGCCGCTCGTCGTCTTGGCGGCCGGGATTCTGCTCCGTTTCCATGGCCTGGGTGAACCGCAGCTTTGGCTGGATGAACTGATTCAGATCTCGCGAAGCACCTTGCCCAGCCTGCAGGCCGTCCTCCAAGACGTCCAATCGGAAACTGCCGCTGTGCCGCTGGATTACCTGGTGCAGGGATTGACCGTCCAACTGCTGGGAACCTCGGCTTGGTCCGCCCGGCTGCATTCCGCCTTGTTCGGTTGCCTTTCACTGGGTGTGATGTTTTGGCTGGGCAATCGCTTGCTCGGGTCACTCGACAATCCGGCGGTTCGCTGGGGAGGCCTGCTGAGCATGTTTTTGCTGGCCTTCTACCCTCTGCACATCTTCTACTCCCAGGAAGGACGCAACTACTCTCTCTTCTATTTATGCACGCTGCTCAGCTTCGCTTTGCTGGTCGAGGCCATGCAGCGCCGCAGCCCCCTGTGGTGGACCCTCCACTCGGCAGCAGCGCTGAGCATGCTCTATTCCAACTACCTGGGGATCTTGGCGCTGGCGTCTCAGGGCGTCTTTGTGGTCGCATACCCGTGGCTTGGCCGGATGGACGGGCAGAAGCCGCTTCGAGGCCTTTGGACGGGTTTCGGACTCTCTGCCTTGACCTCCTTCCTCCTCTTTTTGCCCTGGCTGCTTCAGACTTACAGCCAAGCGCAGGACACTTTTCAGGAAAATTTCTGGAGCCTGCGTTTCTTGGGGCGGTTTATCCAGGAGTTCAGCGGCGGCAGCTGGCCGCTTTCGCTCCTCTTGCTGACGCTAACTGGGCTGGGCATCAGGCAGCTGCTGCTCAGACGGTCCTTCGGCGTGACAGCGTTGCTGGCGATCTGGTTTTTCCTGCCGGTGGCGGCAGTGCTGTTGCTGGACTGGTGGCGGGGCTATTTCTTCGCTGCCCGTCAGATTCTCTTTGCCAGTCCCGCGCTGCTGCTGGCCGCAGCGCTGGGCCTGGGAGAGATCCTTCAAAAGTGGCAATCGCAGGGTAGGCGGGCGATGGCCGCCGCCGCCATCGTCCTGATCGCCGGGCTGGGAACGGGGACAGTCTTCCTTTCCAGCGGCAAGCAACCGGCGGACTGGCAAGCGCTCGACCGTTACCTGCATGCGAGGGTGTCCGAGGGCGATCGGGTGGCAGCCCCGCACATCGAGCGCCCCGTCGCTTGGCGCTACCCCGAGTTGAAGCGCCGCCGGATCGCTCTGGACGAACTGCCGCCACGCAGCAAGTGGCCCGAGGGCTTCTCCCGCCTGCACCTGATTGAATCCCGCTACACAACAGTGCTGCAACAGCACATGATCGCCGATACTGTGACTGCGGCGCACAGTGCCGACGTCGTTGAATCAGGTGATTTCAGGATTCACCTGCTGATGTTCCGATGATGATGTGGCTGTTCGAGGCAGGCTCTATAATCGACCGATGGGGAATCCCAGCTTCGACGTCATCATTGCGGGTGCAGGCATCGTAGGTGCGGCCTGCGCAGCCGAGTTGGCTGCCGCCGGACTGGAAGTGGCTGTCCTGGAATCGGATATGGTCGGTTCCGGTGCCACCGCAGCCGGGATGGGGCACATCGTGGTGATGGACGACTCCGAAGCCCAGTTCGCTTTAGGACGATATTCCCTGAATTTGTGGCATGAGCTTTCCGAGCGGCTTCCGGCCAGCTGCGAGTATCAGGTCTGCGGCACCCTGTGGGTGGCAGCCGACGAGGACGAGATGGAGGAGGCGCGGCGCAAGGGACGCTATTACAGCCGACACCAAATCGAATCGGAGATCCTTGACCCTCAAGCGCTGGCTGATGCCGAGCCAGCCTTGCGTCCCGGAATGGCCGGCGCCCTGCGAATCCCAGGCGAAAGCGTCCTCTATCCGCCTGCTGCGGCTCGGTTCCTGATCGACCAGGCTCTGCAGCAGGGCGCCCAGCTTTGGGTGGGCAAGCCGGCAACAGAGCTGACAGGCGGCCGGGCCCGGCTGGCTGACGGATCCTCGCTTGCAGCCGGCTGCACTGTCAACGCGGCCGGCTGCGGCGCCCTTCGGATCACGCCTCAGCTCGTGCAATGGGTACGCCCCCGCAAAGGGCACTTGGCCATCACCGACCGCTATCCCGGACTGATCAGCCACCAGTTGGTGGAACTGGGTTATTTGAAAAGCGCCCACGCTTCAGAGTCCGACTCGGTGGCCTTCACCCTGCAGCCCCGCCCCACCGGGCAGTTGCTGATCGGCTCTTCGCGTCAGTTCGGCCCTGCCGACTCTTCGGTTGAAGCCCCTCTGCTGGGGAGGATGCTGCGGCGGGCCTGCCGCTACCTGCCGCCTTTGGCGGATCTTTCCGTCATCCGCGCCTGGACGGGATTCAGGGCCGCCACCCCCGACAACCTGCCCTTGATCGGCCCCTGCCCAGGCGTGGACGGGCTTTACCTGGCCACCGGCCACGAGGGTCTCGGCATTACAACATCGCTGGGAACGGCCAAGCTGCTGGCCGACCAGATTCTGGGCCGCAAATCCGAGATCCCAGCCCAGCCCTACCTGCCCTCCAGGATGCTGAAAAAGGAGACTTTAAACCTAGCGAGGCAGCCCCTCAGACCAGAGACGGGAAGCCACAGAGACACCGAGACACAGAGATCAGAGGGTCTTTCTGATTCTTCTCTGTGCACTCTGCGCCTCGGTGGCAAAAGTTGACTCAAATGTTCGATTAGAGGAGGCGTGCCATGTCCGAGTCAATCACCCTGACGGTTAACGGTCGGCCGGTGACTGTCCCCAAGGGGAGCATGGTATCGGCGGCCATATCCCGAGCCGGGGTTCAAGCCTTCCGAACCTCGGTGAGCGGCCGACCGCGCGGCCCTCTTTGCGGAATGGGCATTTGCCTGGAATGCCGTGTCACCATCGATGGGCGTCCCCACTGCCGAAGCTGCCAGATTCCCTGCTGCCCCGGCATGGAGGTGCAAACGGATGGCTAAGCGGCTTCGGCAGGTCGAGGTGCTCGTTGTAGGCGCCGGCCCAGCGGGCATGGCGGCTGCCTGCAGCGCCTCCCGGTCAGGAAAACAGGTGGTGGTGTTGGACGACAACCCGGCAGCAGGAGGGCAGATTTGGCGTGCTCAGGCACGACAGGCCGCAAGCCGTCCGGCTGCCGACTGGTTGAAGCGCCTGCGCCAGTCCAATGTCTCCCTTCTCTTGGGAACGCGGGTGATCGGATCGCTGCAGCCAAGCCGGCTGGTGGCCGAGACGGACGGAGATTCCTTCGAGATTGAATATCAAGAGCTTATCCTGGCAACCGGCGCCCGCGAACGGTTCATCCCTTTCCCCGGGTGGACCCTCCCCAACGTCACAGGAGCAGGAGGGCTGCAGGCTCTGGTGAAATCGGGCCTTCCCGTGCGGGGCAAGCGGGTCGTGGTGGCCGGAAGCGGACCTCTACTGCTGGCTGTAGCAGCTTTTTTGGCCGACCAAGGCGCGCAGATCCAGACGGTGGCCGAACAGGCGCCGCTGGGCCGATTGCTGCGCTTTGCTGCTAGCCTGGCCTCCCAGCCGTCCAAAGTCTGGCAGTCCATTGCGCTGAAAGCCCGGCTCATGGGCACCCGCTATAGGACAGGCTGCTGGCCGGTGCGTGCCCTTGGGCAGGGCGTCTTGACCAGCGTCGAACTGCAGCAAGGCCGAGGACGCTGGGAAGTGCCCTGCGACTACCTGGCCTGCGGCTTCGGGCTGGTCCCCAACCTGGAGCTGCCTTCTCACCTGGGATGCGAACAAAGGCGGGGCTTTGTGCAAGTGGATGAACTCCAGCAAACCTCTGTCGATGGCGTCTACTGCGCTGGAGAGCCGACCGGGATCGGAGGGTTGGACTTGGCGTTGCTGGAAGGGCAGATCGCCGGGCTTGCCGCCTCCGGTCGCCCCGATGAGTCCCGAGGCCTTTTCAAGCAGCGCAGCCGCTGCCAACGGTTCGCGCAAGGCCTTGAGAGGGCCTTCGCTCTGCGCCCCGAATTGAAGCAATTGCCCCAAGCGGGTACATTGGTGTGCCGCTGCGAAGATGTGGCTATGAGGCAGCTGCAAGATTGCTCAGGCTGGCGCGAAGCCAAGCTGCACAC
>JANQFM010000585.1 GCA_028277865.1 Acidobacteriota bacterium | reverse complement strand
CCTGAGGCAGGTCAGCTACGCCCTGTTCTGCGCGGCCGACGGGCACATGCCCCTGCACTACGAGGTGTACGAGGGCAACCGCCACGACACGCGGCAGTTCGCGCGCATGCTGGGGCGCTTCCACGGCCTCCTCCGCGAGCTGGGCGGCCCGGAGGGCGCCCCCGAGACCACCGTGATCTTCGACAAGGGCAACAACTCGGCCAAGAACTTCCGCCTGCTTGACCGTCTGGGCCTGCACTTCGTCGGCTCGGTCAAGCTGGGCGAGCACAAGGGGCTGGCCGAGGTGAGCAACAAGGATCCCCGCTTGCAGGAGAGCGGGCTGGAGGGGACGCGCTGCTTCCGCGCCCGCAAGCAGGTGCACGGCAAGGAACGGGCGCTGGTCGTCACCTGCAACCAGAACCTGTTCCAGGCCCAGTGGCGGACCCTGCAGCGGGATCTGGGCAAGGCGCTGGGCAAGCTTGAGGCCCTGCAGCGCAAGCTGCTGGACCGGGCCGAAGGCCTGGTCCGCAAAGGCCGGGCGCCCACGATGGGCTCGGTGAAGCGGCAGTGCGCGAAGATCCTCGCCCGCCAGCACCTGAAGCGCGTGATCCGGCTCGGCATCGAAGAGAGCCCGGGGAGCCTGCCGCGCCTGGAGTACGAGGTCGACTCCGAGGCCCTCCACCAAGTCTCGGACACCTATCTGGGCAAGACGATCCTCATCACCAGCCGCGAAGAGTGGGACGACAGCGCCATCATCCGGGCCTACCGCAGCCAGTTTGTCATTGAGGACGTCTTCCGGCAGATGAAGGACAGGCGCATCGGCAGCTGGTGGCCGCTGCACCACTGGACGGACCCCATGATCCGGGTGCATGGGCTGTACTGCACGATCGCCCTGCTGCTGCGGGCCGCGGCCCTGCGGCGGGTCCGAAAGGCGGGGCTGAAGCTGCCCATGAAGCGCTTCCTCTCCGAACTGGACGGCATCCGGGAAGTCGTCAGCATCTACCCCAAAAAGCGCGGCCAGAAAAAAGCCAGGACACAGACCGTCTTGACCAAAACCTCCGACCTGCAGCAGAAGCTGCTCTCCATCCTGCAGATCGACAGGAAAGAAAACGCCAGTTTAGGGTAAGGGCTGCTTCAGAGTAAACCTTTGATAGGAAACAAGATACAAGGCTGCTTGCCAATAACTAGGAAACTCGGGCTAGGATGAAAGTATAGTGAGCGACAGGTTCTTGAAGCCAGTCAAAATCGATCTTGCGATGAGAGCTGGCCTGACTTGCTCAAACCCAAGCTGCCGTGTGTACACAGGCGGCCCTGATGACAACATCGGGGTTGCTGCGCATATTTCCGCTGCTGCTCCCGGTGGCCCGAGATACGACGCTTCGTTGTCAGCCAGGGAAAGGCGGAGCAGTAGCAACGGCATCTGGCTTTGTCAGACTTGTGCAAAGCTCATCGACAGCAAGGAATTCGAGAGACGATTCCCCATCGGACTTCTGCGTCTCTGGAAAAACATCGCTGAACGTCAGGCGAGAGCTTATGTCGGGACTCGCTCGCCTTTCATTGCAGACTTAGCTCCTGTGACGTCGGTACACGCTCGTCTCATCGAGCTCTCAGTGACGAAGAATGAGAATGAGCTCTACGAGATTATTAGTGGTCAGTCATACGTGTACTCAACTACTTCCGAGGCGAGAGATGAGATCGCTGCGCATCGGACACCTGAGACTGTTCTGGACTGGACTGCTGAGATCTTGGTGGATTGTTGGGGCGACGGAGAAGCGGAACTACTTGGCATATGCGGCGTCCTCCTAAGTTCGTTTGAACTTTGGAATCCTCCAACATCGGTGCTTGACGAAGTTGAAAACCTGTGTGTTCGCGAGATAAAGGAGCGTGACCATATGCTGATCGGGGTTGTTGAACCGCTGGCGTTCGCTCTCGCAGCTAAGGGCAGGCCAGTGCCCCATCGGGCCTTCCTAACCGCGATTGTCGCCGAGGAACACTGGCGAGAAGCCGAACATGCCAGAAGCCGCCGATACTACGGCTCTGACAGTCGAAAAGCACTGGCCGTGAGCCGACACATGCGTGATCCGCTTCGGGCAGGACTTCTCAGAGCCAATGATGTTGGCCGTTTGATGGGCCTTCTCACGCGACCAACGCCTGATCTCGCTCGTCCGCGCGCACGCGCCTTACTGCGAGGACTCCTCAGAGAATCAGTGCTGGAACTCCAACGTGCCGGTGAGTTCGACCTTGTAAAAGAGGCGACAAGCTATCTTGCTGGGTACGATATCAATCTCGAGAAAGGCGAACCGGATGAGTGAATGGGATTCAATCTGCGCAGACACTCACCTTCTTGGTGGAGAGAACTCAGGTTAAGGACGCCAAGGGCCGCTGAGGAAATCTTCTCTGGGATAACTGGAGATGGTCGCCTTGGCCATTACGGCGGGGAGAAAGATTCTCCTGGGATACTGGCCGGCTCCGCATTGAGGACGTCCTGGTCAACATCGAAGCTGCCGAGCGTTCTGGCGGGCGACTGGCCTTTCGCAATGCCGGAGTCCTCTTTTTCGCTCGCGAGGCCCGGCGTTTCTTCAATCAGGCTTACGCCACTTGCCTCTCTTCAAGGGCACAGACAAAGCCCACGTGCTGGATCGCAAGGACTTCGCCGGAGGAGCCGTTTCCGACATCGAAGAAAGCCTGCGCTTCTTGAACGGAACACCCGCACAGCCTACCGAATTGAACAGCTGCAGCGAGAGGAGATCCCCGAATACCCCATTGTTGCCTTGCGGGAGGCAGTCACCAACGCCGTGATGTACCGCGAGGGGGCCAAGGTCTTTGTCGAGATCTACACCGACCGGATCGAGATCAACAACCCAGGTGGCCTGCCCAGGGGAATGCAGCCGTCCGACCTTGGCTTGCGAAGCGTTCGTCGCAACCCGTTGATCGCCGATCTGCTGCACAGAATCGGATTCATCGAGAAGGCAGGTACCGGAATTCTGCGCATGCGCGACGAGGCCCGCCGTCACGGAAGCCCGGTACCGGAGTTCACAGCAAACGGGTTCTTCGCGGCTGTCTTCAGGCCTCTCGCCAGAGAGACTTCCGTGGTCACCCCGGAAGTCACCCCGGAAGTCACCCCGGAAGTCACCCCGGAAGTCCGTCTCTTGAGGATCATGCAGGAGGAAATGAGCCGACAGGAACTCCAAAAGGCTTTGGGGCTGAAGGATGCCGAACACTTCCGAAAGGTCTACCTTGTTCCGGCGCTCGAAGCTGGCTGGATCGAAATGACTATCCCGGACAAGCCTCGCAGCTCCTTGCAGCGTTATCGGATCACACCGCTGGGCAAGGAGTGGCTGAAGAAACAGACGTCCCAGGAATGAATCGATGAGGTATATTCTTCTCGGGATGCCTGGTCGGGGAAGGCTGCTTATCGTGGCCTTCGCCGAATGGCCACCTCTAACGGGGATCAATCCCGCCAGGCGAGCCACCCGGCGAGAGCGTAGGCAGTATGAAGAGGAACTCCAGTAAGCAAAAGGCCGAATCCGATCAGGACACCATGCGCCCTGAGTACGATTTTTCCGGCGGGGCGCGTGGGGTGACTGCGGCTCGCTTTCGTGAGGGGGCAGCGAGCCTCCCAGAGCTTGCGGATCTCCTCTTCGGACAGCACCCGGTCGCGCCTGCGCTCGCCGGCTGGGCTGTCTCTCTACTTGGCAGCAGATTCTTCCGGATCGTTGAAGCGGAAGGTCGCCTCGTGAGATCAAAGAGGCCATGAACGTTTCCTTGACCCCTGATCTTGAGCGCTTTGTCCAGGAACAGGTTGAGGTCGGCCGCTACCACTCGCCCAACGAAGTCCTCCGCGCCGCGCTGCGCCTTTCCAGGCCCAGGAGCTGGTGCAGCAGCTTCGCACCGAAAAGCTCCGTCAGGAGATCCAGGTCGGTCTGGACCAGGCCCGCCGAGGCGACGTGGCGCCCTTGGACATTGAGGCCATCAAAGCCAAGGGCCGGGAGATCCTTCAATCGCGGGCATCGGCAGCCGGACGGTCCTGATGCCGCGCATCCTCAGAACCCGCCAGGCCGAAACCCGACCTGCTAGAGGTCTGGATCTTCATCGCCGAAGACTCCTTCAACGCCGCCGACCGCCTGATGGATCGCTTCGAGCAAGCCTTCCAGACCCTGTCCACCCAACCCCGAATGGGCCGAAGCCGCCCGGAGCTGTCCCCAAACCTTCGAAGTTTCCCTGTCGGCGATTACCTGATCGGTGGATTCTCGAGCCTACCGGACTTCAGAGGGTTTTTGGGACACCCGTCCCTGCGTTCCCTGCGAATGCGAAACTAAGCTGCTGGCCCTCCAGTGGAGCGAAAGACTCAAAAGGCTCTGGGAAGGAACCAGTGATAGCATCTCTGATTGACAGAGCCACATGGTAGGCGAGTTTGGGAGGAACAGCGTTTCCGATCTGGCGGTATTTGGCAGACTGTGGCCCGGACCAGTGTATCCCTGGCGGAAAAGTCTGGAGGGCCGCAGCCTCCTCAACTGTGATTCGCCGTAGGCGGTCAGGAACCTGGTCCACGGGGCATTCGCCTCGGGCAAGTCTGCGATGGTACGCGACTACCCAGCCTTCAGTTCCCATCTCAAGTTCTTCTTGATCGACTATCGGCGTCCTGTTGCCACCCATGGTCGCTGGCAAAGTCAGAGCAGGTCCGTCGAGTCTCAGAGGCCTCCCCTGCCCGTTGAATAGCATTCCCGCGTACGGAGAGCGCCGCAAGACTGGCCTCCTTGCTGGAGTGATTTTCGCTGTGCAAAGGGTGTTGTTTCCGGGCGTACCAAAACGGGGCAAGCTATCCAATACCGATCGGACCGAAGGCCGTGGGCGGAGGGTCACTGGCTTTGGCTGCGCGGGAGTGCAGCCCAAAAGGCCAACCAGGAACATCCGCTCGCGTGCTTGCGGCACCTCAAAATGAGCGGCATTGAGCACAAACAACTTGGTCCGGTAGCCAAAACCTCGTGCCGTGGACAACAACTCTGATCGGATATGACACCATCGTTTATTCTCTGCTAGTGATTTCACGTTCTCCATGACAAATGCAATTGGTCTTACTCGTTTGACCACGCCGAGAAAATCCCAAACGTGCCTACTGCGGGGATCATCAGGATCCATCTTCCCTGCAACGGAAAAGCCTTGACATGGAGGCCCCCCTATTACCAAGTCGGCTGCTCCACTCCTAGGGATAACCTGCTTTCTAATGTCGCCCGTGACTGCAATCTTGTCGCCAAAAATGCTGTTGTACGTCTTTACAGCAGAAGCGTCGATATCATTGGCCCAGATTGGGATGAAGCCCGCACGGCTGAAGCCGAGATCCATGCCGCCCGCTCCGCAATACAGGGAAATTGCCGTCAGATTTTTTTGCCTACACATCGAAACTTCGCCCACTTTATTCCATTATGGAATAAACACTTCGCAGGTTCAACTGTCCCTGCGGGTTTTCTTAGTGGCTCCTCGAATCAGCGGTGGTACCATGAAGGTTGCTTCTAGCACAGAGCCATGACGAGAAAAGACTCAATCGACCAATTACGCCTAGCTTTGGCGGAGTGGATGCGCGAACTGCGCAGGCGAAGAGGGATTTCGCAAGAGGTTCTTGCCGACCAGCTTGGCCGCAGCCAAGCATTCGTGGCCAAGAGTGAACTCGCGAAACGGTCTATTTCCGTCTTGGATCTTCTTGCCTGGTGTGGCGCTCTCAATTTGGAACCTGGAGAAGTCGCAGCAGGTATCATCAGGCTCTATCAGGAACACCTACGCGGAGGAGGTTCTCACCCCTTTAGCCCAGATATCTCATGAAGTGAGGGGGAATGCGGGTGCCCTGTGGTGTAAGGTTCGTAAAAACAACAACTTACCAACCACAGGAGGTGCCCGTTGATGAAAACAGAGTGTAAAGCCAACAAGCTTCGCCCCCGGATGGAGGCTGCGCGGGTCGTCCTGGTCCTCGACAACCTCAACACTCATTCGACCGCCTCGCTGTATGAGGCTTTCGAGCCTGCCGAAGCAAGGCGCCTGGCAGAGCGCCTGCG
>JANQFM010000566.1 GCA_028277865.1 Acidobacteriota bacterium | reverse complement strand
TGAGGCTCATAGTCGCTCTATTCGCCGAAAAATCGAGGGAATATGGGCCGATTCTACCGCTTTCGCAGTAGATCAATTTTCTGCCGCGCAGACTCCTAGACGACCGCGTTTCCCGCCCCGCTGACCACAGGGTCTCTCAGGCGCGCCAAGACCTGTGAGGTGAGAGGTGCAGTGCAAACCCGACCCTGCTGCAGGAGATTTGACAACGGGACCACAGCTTCGCAAACTGGAGATCCCTTATGAAACTGAAAGGCAACTACACCTTTGACGCGCCCCGCAGGCTGGTTTGGCAGTGCCTGCTCGATCCTGAAGTGATCGCCAGCATCCTGCCCGGCTGCGAAAAGATGGAGGAAACCGGCGAAAACCAGTACAAGGCTGCCATGACCGTACGTGTCGGCCCGGTGCAGGGCAAGTTCCAGGGAACGGTCCAGCTCAGCGACCTGGAGGAGGAAGAAAGCTATCATATGGCGGTCGAAGGCCGGGGGCCGACCGGATTCCTCAAAGGTCAGGGCGAGATTCGCCTTGAAGACTCCTCAGAGAAGGATAAGACGGATTTGCACTACGATGTCGAGGCCCAGGTGGGAGGGCGCATCGCCAGCGTGGGCCAGCGCCTCATCGACACCACGGCCCGGTCCATCACCCGCCAGAGCCTGAAAGCTCTCCATCAACAGATCATCGCCCGTTTGGAGGGCAGCGACGCCCCCGATGTCAAAGCCCCCTCAGCCACCAAAATGGCCGCCGGCGTGGCCAAGGACGTGGTCAAAGATCTCTTTCGACGGAAAAATATGGAAGAGAAGATGGATTAGCCCCAAGTTCGTTCACTTAACGGTGACAGCCACCAAAACCCAGGGCGGCGCCCGGGCCTCGCTGGGCTCGTTCCTGGCTTGCCCTGGGCTGGCGAATCCGTCCCCTTTTGGGACAAGAAGGGATCATCAATTCTTCTGTGCTTGGCGAGTCGATTTATTAGCAGACCGCTCACAGGGGTCCAACGAATGATCCATCTTGCATCAACTCCCCGACTGCAATACCATCAATCCTCCAGGCGTTTCTGCGAAGCTGCGGCGGCGCCGAATCCCCGACTTTGGACTGGTTTGAGGAGGCAACATGAAAATCGCCGTCACTGTGAACGGCACTCGATATGAGCGGGACGTGGAGCCTCGCATGCTGCTTGTTCATTTCCTGCGCGAGGAGCTGGGGCTGACCGGCACCAACATCGGCTGCGACACCAGCCAATGCGGCGCCTGCACCGTTCACTTGGACGGGCAAGCCCTCAAGTCCTGCACCTGCCTGGCCGTTCAGGCCGACGGACGCCGGGTGAGGACCATCGAAGGGCTGGCTGCCGACGGCGAGATGCACCCCGTCCAGCAAGCCTTCTGGGACAAGCACGGCCTGCAGTGCGGCTTTTGCACGCCCGGCATGATCCTGTCGGTGGTTTCGCTGCTGGAGCGCAATCCCCATCCCAGCGAGCAGGAGATCCGCCTCGGGCTGGAAGGCAACCTGTGCCGCTGCACCGGTTACCAGAACATCGTACGGGCCGTCCAGGCGGCTGCCCAAGCCCAAGGAGGCGCCTGATGGGCTCCCGCATTTTCGGATCGGGCATCAAGCGCCGTGAGGATCCCCGTCTGATCACGGGCAAAGCTCTTTACACGGGCGACATGGCACCCCCGGGCACTCTGCATATGGCTCTGGTGCGCAGCCCCTTTGGTCACGCCCGCATCCGCAGAATCGACACTCAAGCGGCCCGCGCCTGCAATGGTGTGGCGGACGTCTACACCGCAGCGGACATTGACCTGGCACCGGTTCCTTGCGCCTGGCTGCTGCCCGATTCCGACCTCAAGACCCCCGAGCATCCGCCGCTGGCGTCAGAAGTGGTGCGCTATGTGGGGGACGCAGTGGCCCTGGTGCTGGCCGAAAACCGATACCAAGCTCAGGACGCCGCAGAATTGGTGGACGTCGAATACGAACAACTAGACGCCGTTGTGGATCCAGAAATGGCCTGCCAGGCCGGCGCCCCGCAGCTTTTCGAGGACATTCCCGGCAACTTGGCTTTCCGATGGGTGTCGTCCAGCGGCGATGAAGAAGTCGACAGGGCTTTCCGGCAAGCCGAAGTGGTCGTCCAGGAGCGAATCGTCCAGCAACCCTTGCTGCCCACAGCCATGGAGCCCCGTGCGGCCCTGACCCAGTGGAACGGCCCCGCCGGAGAGCTGACCGTCTGGTGCACCAGCCAGAACCCACACATCCATCGACACGTCCTGAGTGCCATGACGGGCGTCCCCGACCACAAGCTGAGAGTGGTGGCGCCGGAAGTGGGCGGTGGCTTCGGCAGCAAGATCCCGGTTTATGCTGACGAGGCCTTGGCCGCTTGGGCGACCATGAAGACAGGGCGTCCCGTCCTGTGGGTCGAGACGCGCAGCGAGAACTTCCTGGCCACCATCCACGGCCGCGACCACGTCGAGTACGTCGAATTGGCAGCCGATAAGGACGGCACCCTGCTGGGCATCCGTTCCAAGGTCTACGCCGCCATGGGCGGCTACCTTTCCACGGCCGCCCCCGGCATCCCCACCATCCTGCACGGGCTGATGTACAGCAACGTCTACAAGCTGCCCAACATCCGCTGCGAGAGCCTTGGAGTCTTTACCAACACCTCGCCCACCGACGCCTACCGGGGCGCTGGACGACCCGAGGCCGTTTTCCTGGTGGAACGCCTCATGGACCGCCTGGCCGCTGAACTGGAAATGGATCCAGTCGAACTTCGCCGCAAGAACCTCATCCCCCGCTTCGAGGACGGCCACGAGGTAGCCACCGGATTGACCTACGACAGCGGCGATTACCCGGCCATCCTCGACAAGGCTTTGCAGCAGGCGGGCTACGACCAGCTGCGCCTGGACCAGCAGCAGGCCCGGCAGGAAGGCCGTTGCCTGGGCGTTGCAGTCACCACCTATGCCGAGATCTGCGGCCTGGGCCCCAGCCAGGTGGCCGGCGCCATCGGGTTTCAGGGAGGCCTGTGGGAAAGCGCCATCCTGCGCATCTCGGCCACCGGCAAGGTCCAGGTCCTGATCGGCTCTTCCCCTCACGGCCAAGGCGAGGAAACCACCTTCGCCCAGATCGTCTCTGAAGAATTAGGATTTCCGGTCGAAGATGTGGAAGTCGTCCACGGCGACACCGGCCGCACGCCCATGGGCTGGGGAACCTACGGCAGCCGCACCACACCTGTCTCAGGCGCCGCCCTTGCCTTGGCCGCCCGGAAAGTCAAAAAGAAAGCCCGTGCCCTGGCCGCCCACCTGCTGGAAGCGGCTGTGGAAGACATCGAATACGAAGACGGCAACTTTTTCGTCAAGGGAAGCCCCGACCAGTCCAAGAGCATTCAGGATCTGGCCCTGATGGCCACCGTAGCCTGGGACATGCCCGAAGGGATGGACCCCGGCCTGGAGGCTTCGCAATTCTACGACCCGCCCAACTTCGTCTACCCCTTCGGCTGCCACATTGCCGTCGTCGAAGTGGATCAGGAAACCGGTCATATCGATCTCAAGCGCTATGTGGCCATCGACGACTGCGGACCCCAGATCAATCCCATGATCGTGGAAGGCCAGGTCCACGGCGGAGTGGTGCAGGGAATCGGTCAGGCGCTCTGGGAAGGCGCTGCCTACGACGATCGAGGCCAGTTGCTGACCGGATCCTTCCTGGATTACGCCATCCCCCGCGCCGACGGCCTTCCCGAACTGGAGCTGGATTCGACCGTCACCCCCTCGCCCCACCACCCCATCGGGGTCAAGGGCATCGGCGAGACGGGCACCATCGCCAGCACCATCACCGTTTACAACGCCGTCATGGATGCCCTGCGGCCTCTGGGAGTCGATCAAATCGAAATGCCCCTGCGGCCCGCGCGCGTCTGGCAAGCCATCCAGGACGCTGGGCAGAGGGGAGGTAGCTAGGTGCTGCCTTTCGAAAGTGACGCCAGCTTTGCCAG
>JANQFM010000539.1 GCA_028277865.1 Acidobacteriota bacterium | reverse complement strand
GCGCACGCTGGACGGCGCCACCTTCGAAGCCGCCCGCAAGGCAATCAAGATCATTCGACCAGATCCACTCCCCAGGTCAGCCCGTCCCGCATCAGGCGTCCGCTCGCGCCGTTAAGATCCTTCTCGGTGCCCTAACCTGCCTGCCGCCGGGCACTGATCGCGATCCTTGCATCCGAGCGGTTCCAGACTCCAGAGGCCCGCAAGATGCGGGCGCTCCCGGTTCCCTCTGTGCCTCAATGCCTCTGTGGCTTTTTCTCTTTGCGGCATTTTTCTTGAACCTTTCCCGTCCGGCCTTCGTTGTATCCACAAGTGGATATATCCAGGATTGAATTTCGGATGCTGAGGAGAAGGACGGGATGAGCCGTGAAGATCTCGCACAAGCCCGCAAATTGACGCCCATGCGCCCCGTGGTTTTCGAGATCCTGTTGCTTTTGAACGAACGGGATCTGCACGGCTACGGGATCATGACGGTCTTGAAGGAGCGCAAGCAGGGCCGCTTCATCCTGGGTCCCGGAACCCTTTACCGGACCCTCAAGGAAATGAAGGGGAAGGGCCTGATCGAGCCCGCAGGACGGCGTGCCGCTGAGGATGCCGACAACGAGCGGCGCCTTTACTACTCGATCACCCCCTTCGGCCGCCGGGTGGCTTCGGCCGAAGCCCGACGGATGGCCCGGCTGGTCCGTACAGCGGATCTGGGAGGGCTTCTTTCCGATGCTGAAAACCGCTGACGGACCCCGGCGACGACCGCCTGAGAGGTGGGAACGGCTCTATGGGCGGCTTCTATTCCTGTATCCAGCGTCTTTTCGCGAGGAATTCGGTCGGCAGCTGCTGGAAGCTTTTCGCGACAGCCTGCGGAATGCTTCCAGCCGAGGCGAGGTCTGCCTGCTTTGGGGCCACACCCTGGCGGATCTGCTGATCTCCATACCGCCGGAACATCTTTCGCAGTTGTTGAACCGGATCTTCATCGGCAATGGCCAGCGCCGTTCAAGGGAGAAATTCATGGATACCCTGTTCCAAGACATTCGCTACGCTTTTCGATCGTTGCGCAGCAATCCTGCGCTGACACTGGTCTTCATCTTCACGCTGGCGCTTGGAGTGGGTGCCAACACGGCGGTATTTGCAGTCCTCAACTCGATGGTCTTCCGCCCCCTTCCGGTCCCCGATGCCCATCAACTGACGGTGGTGGCCACCGTGGACGAAGACAACTCGGTTCCCAGCGGGTTGGCCTACGCCGACTACCGGGACTACCGCGACCAAGTCGACGGCTTTTCCAGCCTGGCCGCTTACAAAGTCGCTTTCGAGAGCCTCAGCATAGAGAATCAGGCCCAGCGGATTGCGGTCAGCTACGTCACGGACAACTTCTTTCCCATGCTGGGCATCGATCCCTCTCTGGGCCAATTCATCCGCCCTCATTCGGGCAATGAAAAGAACTACCGGCCGGTCATCGTGCTGGGGTATGCCTTCTGGGAAAAATTCTTCGGCGCGGATGCTGGCATCGTCGGCAAGACGGTGCGGATCAACGGCGAACCGGTCACAGTCATCGGTGTGGCGCCGCAGGGTTTTCAAGGCGCCTATTCGGTGCTGCGGATGGACGCCTACCTTCCCTTGGGAATGGAACTGGACCGCACCCAGTCCTGGGAGGACCGCCGGGGCGGTTCGCTGCTGGCGCTGGGGCGGCTCAAGCCGGAGATCAGCCGGGAGCAGCTAGCTGCCTCTTTGCGGGTCGTCTCAGCCCGCCTTGAGAGGGAGTACCCCCATGAAAACCGGGGCGAAATGGCTGTCGCCTATCCTGAGAACTGGGCACGTCCCCAGGCCAATGCGGCGCCTTGGTGGCCGGTCGTAGCGGCTGTTTTTCTGAGCCTTGTGCTGTTGGTGCTCTTTGTAGCTGCAGCCAACGGCCTCAATCTTCTCTTGGTCCATGCGACGGTTCGCGAACAGTCGATGGCGGTAAGGGCGGCCTTGGGAGCGGGACGGGGCCGACTGGTGCGTCAGTTTTTGACCGAAGCAGTGCTGATGTCCCTGTTGGGCGGCTTGGGCGGTCTGGCCATGGGGGCTGCGGCGTGCCGCCTGCTGGGATCGATCCCATTGGCGACCGACCTTCCCGTCCGGCTGGAGTTCGGGCTGGACTGGAGGGTCTACGCCTACATCGCAGCACTGTCGGTCCTGACGGGATTGCTGATCGGGTTGATCCCAGCCTTGCGCTGCAGCCGCCTGGACGTGCGCGAGAACCTTCAAGCCGCCGGACGGGCCTTGACCGCTGGCCATGGTCGCCGGCTGCGCAGCACTTTGGTGATCGCCCAGGTGGCGGTTTCGGTGATGCTGCTCATCGCCGCCGGACTGTTTGTGCGCGGCTTGGGCCAGGCGCGCAACATGGACCTGGGATTCGATCCCCGAGACGTCCTCAACCTCAGCATGGATCCCGGCCAGAGCGGATACAGCCAGGAGCAGGCAGACGCCTTTTTTCGGGAATTGGAGGAGAGAGTCAGAGCCTTGCCGGGCGTACATTCGGCTGGATACGCCCATTCGGTGCCCGCCGGCTACAACTTCAGCGCGAGAACGCTGATCCCCGAAGGGCGGATCCCCCAGCCCGACGACCCCGAAATCCTGGCAGGACTCAACCTTGTCGGAACGGACTACTTCGAGACCTTGCGCATCGACATCCTCAAGGGCCGTGCCATCACGCCCCAGGATCGGGCTGATGCCTCTCCCGTCGCCGTGATCAGCGCTTTGGTGGCCCAAAGGCTGTGGCCCGATCAGGATCCTCTCGGAAAACGACTCAGCTACACGGGCGCAGGCGGCCCCTTCGTCGAAGTGGTGGGCATTTGCGAAGAAGGCCGCTACGGTTTCTTGCTGGAAGAGCCCAACGGGTACCTCTTCGTCCCTTTGGAACAGGACTACAGGTCGCATCGGACCCTGCACGTCCGCAGCTCGGGCGCACCTGAAAACCTGGCGCCTCAAGTCCGCCGCCTGATCCGCAGCCTGGATCCCAGCCTGCCCATTTTCGACGTCCGCCCCTTCGAACAGACCCTGCAAGGCGGCAACGGCTTCTTTTTGCTCAACATGGCCGCCGGTTTCGGGGCCGGGACGGGGATATTGGGTTTGTTGCTGGCTGTTGTGGGGGTCTACGGAGTGGTTTCTTATGCTTCCACTCAACGCACCCACGAAATCGGCATCCGAATGGCGCTGGGCGCCCGCAGGGGCGACGTTCTGAAGCTCATCTCGCGCCAGGGACTGCTCTTGGTCGGAATGGGATTGCTCATCGGAGTGGCAGCCGCCCTGGCCCTGACCCAGGTACTCTCCAGCCTCCTCTTCGGCGTCGACCCCAGGGACTTGCTGACTTTTGTCGCCGTCCCCCTGATTCTGGCCTCAGCAGGGTTGACGGCAGCAACCCTCCCAGCCCGCAAGGCTTCCAGGCTGGATCCAATGATCGCCTTGCGAACCGACTGAAGGGATTTCGCGCAAAGACGCAAAGAACGCTACGAAACCTAGCGGCTAGAGGTAGCGAGCGACCTCATACCTCCAAAGAGTTTCTGATCTGGA
>JANQFM010000495.1 GCA_028277865.1 Acidobacteriota bacterium | reverse complement strand
TTCAGGATTCTTCACGATTGAGTCAGATTTGGCTGCGATCGGTCCGGCGGCGGTCGGGGGTTCCGGGTTCCGGGCTCCAGGTTCCGGATTCCAGAGTCCAGATCCCGAAAACCCGGAACCTGGAACCTGAAACCCTTCTGCGGTCGGTCTGAGGCGCTGCCTCGCTAGATTTCGCAGTAGATCAGTTTTCCGCCGCGCAGGCTCCTAGGCGGAGAATTCTTCCAGCAGATTCATGCGGCGCAGCTTCTCGACCAGGGTGGTCCGCTTCAGGTTGAGCAGCCGGGCGGCCTTGCCTTTGTTGCCTTGGGTCCGCTTGAGCGATTGGCAGATCAGGTTCTTTTCCAGTTCGCTCACCACTTGGTTGAGGTCGATGCCTTCGGTGGGCAGCTGCAGGTAGTTCTGCAGCAGGTCGGGCTGGCCGTCTGCCCCCAACCCCTCGCCGATCAGGGAAGGGAAGTCCTTTCCTTCCAGCAAGTTGCGGTCGCCAGACAAGACGCATCCCAATTCGAGGACATTGCGCAGTTCGCGGACGTTGCCCGGCCAGGAATGAGTCATCAAAAGTTTGAGTGCGGCAGTGTCGATCTTTTGAACAGGCTGGTTGTCTTCTTGTGCGATGATCTTCAGGAAGTGGTTGACCAGCAGAGGGATGTCTTCCTTGCGCTCCCGCAGGGAGGGCAATTGGATGGGCACCACATTGAGGCGATAGAAGAGGTCATCGCGGAACTCGCCTTTCTTGACCTTTTCGCGCAGCTCGGTATTGGTGGCGGCTATGATGCGCACATCCACCCGGACGGTCTGATTGCTGCCCAATCGCTGGAATTCCCGCTCTTCCAGAACCCGCAACAGCTTGATCTGCAGGTTCATGGGCATGGTGCCGATCTCGTCCAGCAGCAGAGTGCCGCCGTTGGCCTGCTCGAACTTGCCGATGCGGGACTGGCGGGCGTCGGTATAGGCGCCTCGGACGTGCCCGAACAGCTCGTCCTCAAGCAGATTCTCGGGAATGGCCCCGCAGTTGATGGCCACAAAAGGACTGCGGGCGCGCGGGCTGCGGTTGTGGATGGCACGGGCCACCAGTTCCTTGCCGGTTCCGCTCTCTCCGGTGATCAGGACCGTGGCGCTGCGCCCGGACACCAATTCCACCAGGCGGAAGACCTTTCTCATGGCGGGGCTTTCGCCCACAATGTTGCGAGGCTTGCGGAAGGAGTGCCGCGAAGAGCCCTCCATATCATCCAGCATGCGGCGCTTTTCTTCCATCAATTGGTCGATGCGGCGCCCCAAGTCATTGACTTTGAACGGTTTTGGAATTAGGTCAGCCGCACCCTTCTTGAAGGCCAGTGCAGCCACTTCCATGTCTTTGACCCCGGTCATCATCATGACCTTGGTCATCGGACTGCGGCTTTCAATCTCTTCAAAGACCGTCAAGCCGTCCGCGTCCGGCAGAAGGTAATCGGCCAGGACCAAGTCAAAAACATTCTCGGAGAGTTTGCTGCGGGCTTCTCCGGCGGTGGATGCGCTGTCGACCTGCCATCCTTCGTCCTGGAGATAGTCTTGCAGGGCGCTGGTCAAGTCGATATCGTCTTCCAGCACCAAAACAGAGGGTTGAACGCCGTTTCCCCGAAACGCCATTGTCACGACCTCCCCACGAAAACATCGGCAATGGACGGTGAATCCCGCCGAACCAGCGGAGACCCAGCAAAACTGGTGGTCGCCTCACGTCCAGGCCAACCAAGATCCCCTTTTACAAGTACACAATGCCGGAGCCTGTTCTGTCAAGGAAATTCCAAATTCTGACCAAAGGCAAATCCTTGCCAGAACAGGGAATCGGAGGCCGGAGCCTCTCTGCTGCAGTCCCGACCTGCCATCGGGTGCTGCCTTGCCCAGCTTGTATTTGCCCAGCACTCCAAGCAAGTCCGATGCCAGTTTTGCCGGGCAATCTAGGCAAAAAAGTTCCAGATGCGGGTAAAGGTGTGCGCTGGCCAGGCCGATGAGAGAGCCCAGAGGTTGGCAGAGGTAGCGCATGGATGCGCACGGGTATCACCCATGATTGAACTGAATGGACACGTCAGCCAGATCTTTCGCTCAACCGAGAGATCGCCTGGGTTTGAGGCCAGAAAAGGCTCGCAGGCCAAGCCGGCGCCCAGCAAGGGCGATGCAAGCCCCAGCCGTTCATCGTCTGCTTTTCAGCCGCCTGCCTCGGATTCGGTGATCAATTTTGAGTACGTCCCCTCAGGCCGCCTCAACCTGAACCAGGAAGAGAGGCAACGGCTGATCGATTTCTTCGAGTAAAGTGAAGCCGGCTGTTGGATGCGCTACAGTTTGAGCAGGCAGCTGCACTGGAGTCTTCCATTTCTTTGACGGCCTGTGACGGTTTCTTGACACCAATAATCCTTGCCCTCCGCCTTTCCCAACCGCCGAAACTCCCCCTCATCGGAACAGCTTTCCTGATGACAGCTAGTGAATTCCGCTTCTGAAGCAATCTTGGCACGATGATTGCTTTGATGCCCGCCGCGTTGAAAAACCGCACAGCCACGGGACTGGCGGCAGGCTGTCCAGGAATTCATCCTGCTGCGTTTTGCCCGGGCTTCCATCAAGGGAGTGAAGCCTTGAAAGAAATTGTGGTTGCCCCAGGTGCCAAAAAGTGGGTTTCGTGGATCGAGCAGAGCTTTCCTGAGCTGCCTGTCCGGCTTGTCGGCGA
>JANQFM010000494.1 GCA_028277865.1 Acidobacteriota bacterium | reverse complement strand
CCTTTGTTGCGGGTGCTGATCAGAGTCAGGTCGGAGGGAGAGACCTTGAGCAGGCTTGCCATCGGTCCGTCCCCTTTTCCGTGCTCGCCGTGGCAGTTCTGGCAATACAGGCGGTAGGAGGTCTGCCCCCGTTGGATCATCTCATGCTTTTCAGGCTGCAGGGCCGACAGCGTCTCACTTTGCAGCACTGCAAGTACAGCCAGAAGCACCAAGAAAATCCCGCTCAAGGTCCTCAACACAGTCATTGCTCACTTGTACCTTGAACGCCGCCCTGGAAGCAAGCCTCTTCATCGGTCGAAAGGGGATCTGCGAATCGGCCAAGCCAGCAGCTTATCATTGAGGACTCAGCTACTCGCGGCGCAAGACGATGGGACGGTTTTGCAGCCGCTGCTCGCGGTAGATGCGATCGGCAAGGCGGCGGGCCTGCTGGGCGGTATTCAGAAGGCTGACCAAGACCCGGTGGTAGAGCCGACCGTTGACCCTGGCGGACTCGATTTCAACCCTGCCGTAGCTTTCCCCGAGCTGCCTTTGCAAGTCTTGAGCCCGGCTCCGCTGGAGGAAGGAACCCACCTGAACGGAATACTTTGCGGATTCGCTGCTGCCGTCCTGGTTCGAACCGCTGGAGCCGCCTGTGCCTGACCGTGGAGGGCGCGCGATGGTGAGGCGGACGCGGGCTACTCCGGCCACCACCATGTCGATGTCGCGGGCGGCTTTTCTGGAAAGGTCGATGATCCGCCCAGCCACAAAAGGACCCCGGTCGTTGATGCGCACCAGGGTGGATCTGCCGTTGTCCAGATTGTGGACCCGCACCCAGGTCCCGAAAGGCAGCGTTTTGTGGGCGGCGGTCTGGGCGTTCATGTTGTAGACCTCGCCGTTGGCGGTCCGCTTGCCGTGGAATCCTGGGCCGTACCAGGAGGCGATTCCGGTTTCGGCACGGCCCGCAATTCTGCCGGGATCGGATGGAGGGGACGGGACAGACCTTTTGCCGCAGCCAAACGCAGCGCTCAGCAGCAGCCCGACAGCGAGAGCCCAACACTTGCTCGATCTCATCGTCGTCATTTTCGACTGCGGGTGTGACGGGATTTCGCGCCAACATCACGCACGGCTTGGCCCCCTTTTCTTGTAACCTCTCGGCCCCATTTCCTTAGTAGCCAACGAAAGGAGGACCAATGACACTCTTTGAACGAAAGCTAGGAGCCCTGGTTGAAGAAGCACAAGGCCGGGGATTGCTGGATTCCGGGACGGCCCGTTCTCTGGCAGCCCTGGCCGCAGAGAGGGAGAGCCGAAAGGGATGGTTGAGCTTGGCCTCGGTGCTGGCTTTCCTGGGTGGGGGAGTCGCTGTCCTGGGAGTCATCCTGCTGGTGGCCGCCAACTGGCAGGATCTGAGGGGCGCCGTGAAGATCGTCGGCTTTTTGATCCTGCTGGCTGCGACCCACGCTGGCGGACTGTGGATCCAATCCAGCGGCAGGCCTTTCCCCAAGACTGCGGCAGCGTTCCACTTTTTGGGCGCTGGACTCTTCTTGGCCGGTGTAGGGCTGATCTCCCAGATCTATCAACTCAACGAACACCCTCCCAACGCCATCCTCATGTGGCTGGTGGCCATCCTTCCGCTGGCCTTCCTGCTGCGATCCCCTTCGATTGCCGCGATGGCCGCCTTCGCCCTCGTCCTCTGGTGCCATATGGAAGGCTCTTCCGTCGCCTCCTCGCTGCACATGTCCGGATTCACTCCCTTTCTGGTCATGGAGATTGGACTGGGCGCTGCACTGCTGAGTCTGTCGGCCTGGATGAAGGTTCTGGATGCTAGCATCTGCTGGGTGCTGAGAGCATCAGGCACCCTCATACTTTCATATGGCCTTTGGGCGCTGGGATTCTACCGCAGATTCCACACAGGGGGATCGGCTACAGAGGGAGGCTGGATCCTGCCTGGTACGGCACTCTTACTGGGCTTTGCCGGAATCTTGGCCGTCCGCAACGCAATCACCCCCCATGCTCCGGGATTGAGAAAGTATCTGGTCGCCTTGCTGCTTTCCTTGCTGGCCATCTGCGCACTTGCACTCTGGCTTCATCCGGGCAGCGAAGCGAACGACTTCGGCCTGGCTGAAAATTCCGTCTCTGCCGCAGCCTGGATCCTTTGGTTCCTGCTGGCCCTGTGGTGCGTCGCCGTCGGTGCGCGCAGCGGTCGAAAGGCCTACCTGAATGGCGGTGCGGCGGCGGTCGGCCTGGGCGTTATTACACGCTTTTTCGACCTCATCGGCGGAATGGCGGAAACCGGAACCATCTTTGTCATCGGAGGCATACTGCTGCTGGCCACCGCATGGGCTACTGAAAAGTGGCGCAGGAGCATCGCCGCCGGCATGGAGGACACCAAAAAATGCGCTTAAAAATCGCCGCTGCCTGGATTGCCTGCCAGCTTCTTTTCTTCGTCGGCTGGGCACTTTGGGAGGAGTCGTACTTGGCGGACGGTACGAGCGAGTCCATCCTGGTCAGGGTGGCACCGACCGTTCCCAGGGATTTTCTCCGGGGACAGCATTTCCGGCTGACCTACGATTTCAGCCGCCCAAACGGTGCGCTGGCTCCGGCTGCCTCCCTGCCGACGGGCTCCCCCGTCTGGGTGGTGCTGAAAAAGGAGGGCCGCTATCACGTCCCCAAGTCCTGCCAGACTCAACCACCCGACCGCCTGGCACCCGACGAAGTGGCCCTCAGGGGACACGTCAAAAACCAGTCACAAATCCTTTACGGAATCGAACGCTACTTCGTCCCGCAGGGGACCAAGGAGCCCAACCGGGAAGACCTCAGCGTCCGCCTGCGGATCGACAAGCGCGGAAAGTCCCGGATCGAGCAGGTCTACCTGAAGGGGGCTCCCTGGCCTTGATTGGGCTGGAGGCCGGAGGCTGCAGGCTGTAGACTGTAGGCTGTAGGCGACACAGATTTCGGATCCCGGAATTCTGGTTCTTGGTCTACAGCCTAAAGCCTAACGGAGGACAAGACCCCATGCCCGAATCCGGCTCACCAAAATCGGCCCTGGAACTGGCACTGGAAAAACTGGACGCCCAGGACGAGTTCGCGGTCCAGAAGCTGACCGGCGAGCAGAAGGAGCAAATCGCGGAGATCCGCAGGAAGTACCAGGCTCGCATCGCCGATCAGGAGATCAGCTTCCAGGCCAAGATCCGGCAAGCCCTCTCTGAAGGGGAACTCGACAAAGTGGATCAGCTACAGTCCAACCTGAAGTCCGAAAAAGAAAGGTCGGAGGAAGAGATGGAGCGAGCCGTCCAAAAGGTCAAGCAAAGTGGCAAAGGGCTCTCAGAATGAAGAAACAGTCCGATACCAGAGCCGCTGGCTTGATGAGTGGGGCCGCCTCAAAGGCGGTTGGCCCGCTTGGCAGCCCTTTTGCCTGTGCCGCAGAAGGCGACCCGAAGTCCTTTGCAGGGCCTCTTTCACAGGCAGGGATGCCTGTGTCACTCTGGGCGCCGCCGCAGGCTGGGCAACCGCTGCCCCACGCCGGGTCCGGTACGCAGCATCGAATACTACTTATTGCAGCTCTTGCAGCATGCCCATGATTACCGTTCACTCTTGCTGGAAATCCGAAGGGATTTGGCTATTTGAAGGAGGGCTGTTCCTGGAGCCACTTTTCGCGGTCCCGATCCGCTTCTTCCAGGCTGCGGTACTTGCGCACACCCGTGGGAAAGGAGCGGGGGCTGAACTGATCGACGATCGACCACCACCGCTCCAGCCGATCCAGGTGAGCATCATCAGGAATGTCGCACCAAAGCGCTTGCTCGGCCTCCTTCAGCGAGCGAAATTTCTGTACCGGCATCTTGGCAACCTCCGATTCCTTCACAGGTCGTCTTGATCCTTGATGTCGAACTTCTCCCGCAAGGCTTCGGCGTCAGCACGGTCCCTGGTGCGCACCGTGCCTTTTTTGAGCCAATAGAGCGTCTCAGGGGTTGCCAAACGAACAGCGATGCCCCGGAAATCGGCATCTTCGGCTTTTAGGTCTTCAAACGACGCGAATTCACCCAGCCTGGAAATCAGATCGATGTAGAACACTCCATGCGGAGGGCCGTAGCGAACTGCCGGGTATTTTCCAGAAAGGTCGTCTGCGGAAATCTCCCTGATGCTTTCATCGTCGTAAACGGCTTCAAGAGCTCGCTGAATCCTGAACACGTTTTCAGGCGTCGGCCTGATAAAGAAGTCGATGTCTTCAGTAGGCCTTCCGATGCCGTGAAGATTCAGTGCGACACCACCGATCAAAACGTAGTCTACCTCATGCTCTGCAAAGCTTTTCAAAACTCGGAGAATCTCCGAGACATCCATGTACGCAGTCTAGCATGGCAAGCGCTAGTACTTGATTGCAAAGATTCGCGTCATCACTCGCCGGTCCTTTGCGCTGTCCACTTCGTTGCGCCTCCTCAGAATACTCACGGTATTCCTGCGTCAGCGCGCCTCGTTGACAATGCAAATCCCTCGCCGATTGATAACCCCAATTTTCGCAATCAAGTACTAGCGAGGCGGAGCCTCAGACCGATCGCAGAAGGGTTTCGGGTTCCAGGTTCCCAGTTCCGGGTTTTCGGGATCCGGACTCTGGAATCCGGAACCTGGAGCCCGGAACCCGGAACCCCCGACCGCCGCCGGACCGATCGCAGCCAAATCTGACTCAATCGTGAAGAATCCTGAA
>JANQFM010000487.1 GCA_028277865.1 Acidobacteriota bacterium | reverse complement strand
TTTGCCGCCAGCCAGTGCCCGGTTGGGGAGTACAGGGCCCGCAGGGATGCGGGCGCTCCGGCCGGTTGCCGACACTTTCTCCATGCAAAGGAGGCATTTCTTGAAAGGCTCCAAGCTGGCATCGGTGGCATGGCGCAACCTGTGGCGGCGCAAGCGTCGGACTCTGCTGACTTTGTCCTCCATCGCTTTCGGCGGCTTTTTGGCCGTCCTGTTTACCGCCATGCAAGACCGTTCGTTTGCCGATTTTATCGACACAGCAGCCCGTCTGGGCGGCGGGCATGTCACCTTGCAGCACCCCGAGTACCTGGACACTCCCACGCTGACCCGAACGGTGCGTTCCAGCAGCAACCTGCGCCGGCTGGCCGCTGGGGACCAGGACGTGCGGCGGGCGGTCGACCGCATTACCGGCCAGATCATGCTGGCCACCGCCGACGACAGCTTCGGCGCCTTTTTCATTGCCTATGCCCCCGAGCTGGAAGACGCTGGCACATTGACCTTCGGGGAGGGGCTGGTCGAAGGCGCCATGTACGAGACTTCGCATGACAAGGGCATCATCCTGGGCGAAAGGCTGGCCCGCAATCTGGGCCTGAAGATGGGTCGCAAGGTTGTCTACACCATGATGGACAAGCAGGGCGAGATCATTTCAGGCATGAGGCGGCTTTCCGGGGTTATCCGAACGGGCGTCCCCAGCTTGGACGCCGGCCTGTGCCTGCTGCCCATCGGCGCCGCCCGCCAGGCGCTGGGATATGCCGGCGACGAGAGCACTTTCGTGGCGGCTTTCCTATCCGATTCGCGCCGCAGCCGGGAGGTGGCCCACCGCCTGGGAGGCCGTCGGCACTCCGATCGCGTCGCCCTGACCTGGGACGAGGTCCGGCCCGAGTTGGCCAGTTTTATCGCCATGAAGGTGGGAGGCGGCCGGGTCATGGAAATCATCATCGCGATCCTGGTGGCGGCGGGCATCTTCAACACCCTCTTCGTCTCGGTGATGGAGCGCATGCGGGAGTTCGGGATCATGATTGCCATCGGCTACTCGCCTGCCCAGCTGTTCGGGCTGGTCATGTTGGAGAGCCTTTGGCTGGGGCTGGTCGGAGTGGCGGTCGGCGCCATCGTCACCATCGGCCCCTATTGGTACTTGTCGAGTACGGGCATCGACCTCAGCGGGATGATGGGGGACGCGCCTGCCGAAATCGCAGGAGTAGGCTTCGATCCCACCTTGCGTGTCGGCATCTTCCCCGAGAGCCTGCTCATGATTGTGGCGGCGATCCTGATCGCCACTCTGGCCGCAGGACTTTATCCGGCCTGGCGAGCCGGCAATGCCGTACCCGTCGAAACGATCAAGCTGGTTTGAGGTGATGGCATGAGCGAAAGCAACCCGATCCCGGTGGTTGAAATGCAAGGCGTCAGAAAGGACTATCGCCAGGGCGAACTGGACATCCACGCTCTGCGCGGCATCGACCTGGTCGTTCATCAGGGAGAGTTCATGACGCTGTGCGGCCCCTCGGGTTCGGGCAAGACCACTGCGCTCAACCTGATCGGCGCCCTCGACACGGCATCCTCGGGCAGCATCAAGCTGGAGGGCCACGACCTCAATGCACTGAGCCGTCGGGCGCTCAGCCACTTAAGGCGCGACCGTATCGGATTCGTCTTCCAGGCCTACAATCTGCTTCCGGTCCTGACCGCCTACGAAAATGCCGAAGCTGTGCTGGCGCTGCAGGGCCAACCGGAACCCCAGCGGCGCGAACGCGTCATGAAGCTTCTCGCCGAGGTGGGCCTTGGGGGCATGGAGGACCGACGGCCCGATCAGCTCTCCGGAGGCCAGCAGCAGCGCGTCGCCATCGTGCGCGCCATCGCTTCGGACCCCGCTGTGGTCTTGGCTGACGAACCCACCGCCAACGTGGATTCGGAGACCGCCGAAAAGCTGCTCGACATCATGGAGGATCTCAACCGCAAGCGGAAAATCACTTTCATCTTCTCCACCCACGACCCCCGCGTCATGAACCACGCCCGCCGCATCGTCCGGCTGGTGGACGGCCAAATCGCCAGCGACAAGGCAAAAGGCGACTAGGGCTGCCGTTTTATTGACTTTGAGTCGAATTTGCCACAGAGGCACAGAGTGCACAGAGAAAACAGAAGAAGCCTCTGTGTCTCAGTGCCTTGCCGGCGAATAGCGGAATCCTTCCAGGAAAAAGAGGGTTCCCATGATCAAAAGGGGCAGTGTCACCACCATGAATCCCCAAAAGTGCCGGTAGGTGCCAAAAAACAGGGTCAAGGCGACTCCCAGGCCCAAGAGCAGCCATCCGCCCAGCATTGGCCGCCGCCAGGCGACTGCAGCCGCGGCCAGGAAAATCAAGGCCGGCAGCAGGTGCATGAAGAGGGCGATCAGCATCTCCCGCGATGCCAGGCTCTCCTGGAAGGCGTCCATGGAAAGGAGAACAAGCAGCCCCAGATACACGACCGACAGCCCTCGCGGCAGCCAGTGCAAAAAGTGTCTTCGCTCTGGCTCATACATAATTCTTCTGTTCTACCCCTTGACTCCTCGTCTCTCCAAACTGAGTCCTGCCGGTCTCAGACTGCGAACTGCGAACCGCGA
>JANQFM010000673.1 GCA_028277865.1 Acidobacteriota bacterium | reverse complement strand
TCAGCTTCCGCCCAAGTCCACTTCCTTCCAGCGCTGGTCCGAGTGCCTGCAGGAGCAGGCCCGTTCCAAGCCGACGGTGGCGGAGGCCTCCTCTTGGCTGGAGGGCGGTGAAGGGGAGCCGACGGCCATTCCGCTCGATTTTGAAGGCGGAATCAACGAGGAGGCTTCTGCCGAGTGCCTGCAGCTTTCCCTAAGCCGATCCGAGACTCAGGCCTTGCTGCACCAGGCTCCTCGGGCCTACCGCACTCAGATCAACGACTTGCTGCTGACCGCCCTGCTGCGTTCATTGGCCGGCTGGTGCGGTCCCGGACGGCTGAACATCGAACTGGAAGGCCACGGAAGGGAGAGCCTGCCGGATACGGATCTTTCCCGCACGGTGGGCTGGTTCACCAGCTTCTTCCCCGTCTCCTTCCATCTGCGGCCCGATCAGGGCCAGGACGAGGCCATCAAGGCGGTCAAGGAGCGTTTGCGCGCCGTACCCCGCCACGGAATCGGCTACGGGCTGGCGCGCTATCTGGGCGAAGACCAAGAGACGGCCCGTCGGCTGAGAGGATTGCCTCAGCCTCAGATCAGCTTCAACTACCTGGGCCAGTTCGACCAGATCCTGGACGGTTTCAGCTTCTTTCAGCTGGCCAGCCCATCGGTCGGTTCTTTGCGATCGCCGCGCGCCCGCCGGCGCTACCTGATCGACGTGGCGGGCAGAGTCCTGCAGGGCAGCCTGCAAATCGAATGGACCTTCAGCCGCAACCTGCACCGGCGGTCCACCATCGAAGGCTTGGCGTCTGACTTCCTGTCCGGCCTGCGTTCCCTGATCCGGCATTGCTGCTCGGCGGAATCGGGCGGTTTTACACCCTCGGACTTTCCCTTGGCCCGCATCCAGCAATCCGAACTGGACCGGCTTTATTCCGCCGAAAAGCCCTTGGAGGATCTGTATGCCTTGGCCCCGCTTCAGCAGGGGCTGCTCTTCCACAGCCTTTATCAGCCCGATGGGGGAGAGTACCTGGTCCAGCTGCACTGCCGCCTTCAAGGCTCCTTAGACCGCCACTCCTTACGGCAGGCCTGGAGTCAGGCCATGATGAGGCATCCCGCCCTGCGCACCTCCTTCCTCTGGGAAGGATTGGAAAACCCCCTTCAAGCGGTCCATCCGTCGCTGGATCCGATTTGGGAGGAGCTGGATTGCAGCCGCATGCCCGAGGGCCAGCAGGCGGAGCGTCTTCAGGCCACGCTCCGCTCGGACAGGGAAAAGGGATTCGATCCCGGCCAGCCGCCATTGACGCGTATTTGCTTGGTCCGTCTGGGCGCTGACAGCCATTGGATGCTGTGGTCCTTTCATCACCTAATCCTGGACGGATGGTCGGCCTCCCTGATCTTGACGGAGGTCTTCGGCATCTACCGCTCACTTCAGTCGGGTCGTTCTCCCTCGTTGCCCGCCTGCAGGCCCTACAGCGACTATCTGGCCTGGCACCAAGAGCAGGACATGGGATCTGCCGAGGTATTTTGGCGGCGCAGCCTGCAAGGCTGGGCTACGGCCACGAGGCTGCCAATTGAAGCATCTGGAAAAGGCTCGGCCAGCCTTGCCGGTTTCGAGGAGACGGCCACCTCGCTCAGCGAGGGCGCAACGGCTGCGTTGACTGCCTTGGCGCGCAAGAATCAATTGACGCTCAGCACCATTGTCCAGGGCGCCTGGGCGCTGCTGCTGAGTCGCTACAGCGGGGAAAGCGAGGTGCTTTTCGGGCTGACAGTGGCGGGCCGTCCCGCCGACTTGGAAGGCGTGGAGTCGATGGCTGGGCTCTTCATCAACACTTTGCCCTTGCGGGTCAAAGCCCCAGGCGCCGAGCCGCTGCTGCCTTGGCTCACCAAGCTGCAGGAAGTCCAGCAGCAAGTGCGACGCTACGAGTACGCTCCGCTGGCCCGGATTCAAAAGTGGAGCGAGATTCAATCCGGCCAGCCGCTTTTCGAGAGTATCGTTGTTTTCGAAAACTATCCACTTGGATCGCTGCCTGAAGCGGCTGGCCTGAAAGTCCAACAGATCCAGTCGGTGGAATGGACCCACTATCCCCTCAACCTCACAGCCCTGACGGGACGCCGTCTTCGCTTGGAGATCTGCTGGGACACCGGTCGCTTCGATGCGACTTCGGCAAAGCGCATGCTGGGCCACCTGGCAACTTTGCTGCGGGGCATGGCACGGTATCGGCAAGGATCCCTGGCCAGCTTGCCCCTCCTCTCGTCGGCCCAGCGGCACCAGATTCTTTCGGAATGGAACGATACGGTCCAAAGGCATCTGCCCCGATCCTGTATCCACGATCTGGTGGCCTGCCAGGCCGATCGGTGGCCGGATGCTCTGGCAATCGAATTCGAGGACCGTTTCCTCAGCTACGGCGAAGCAAACCGCAGGGCTGATCACTTGGCCGCTGTCTTGAACCGTCAGGGGGCGCGCCCCGAGTCGTTGGTGGCCCTTTGCCTGGACCGTTGCCCGGAGGCGTTGATCGGGATGCTGGCCATCCTCAAAAACGGCGCCGCATTCCTTCCCCTCAACCCAGGCCTTCCCTCTCAGAGGCTGGAGGCTATCCTCGAAACAGCCTGTGCCCACTCCCTGCTCATTGGAACCCATTCCGAACCTCCGTTGATGAACTGCAGGTTGCCCCGCATCTTGATCGAGTCGGCGCTCCCCGGCTCGGGCGGCAAAGTCCGCAGACTTTCCGGAACCGATGCCCTTAACGCGGCCTACGTGATCTACACCTCCGGTTCGACGGGGAATCCCAAAGGAGTGGTGGTATCCCATCTCGCCTTGGTGCATCTCGTCAAGAACTCGATCCAAGCCTATGGGATCGGCCCTGGCGACCGCCTGCTTCAGTTCGCCTCGCTGAGCTTCGACGCTGCGGTCGAAGAGATCTTCCGGGGCCTGCTGAGCGGCGCAACCCTGGTGCTGCGCGACGAGGAAATGCTGCAGTCCAACCTGGATTTTCTGAGGAGGGCTTGTGAATCCAGCCTGACATTGATCGATTTTCCGACAGCCTTCTGGCACCAGTTGGTGGGTGATCTGACAGCCTCAGGGCTGAAGTTCGGACCCGCCTTGAGGACGCTGATCGTCGGCGGGGAGCGGGCCATTCCGGAGCAGATGGAGGGCTGGCTGGAGCAAAGCCGCGAGCGGACCCAATTATGGAATGCCTACGGCCCGACCGAGGCCACCGTATGTTGCACCAAGTTTCGAGTCCCCAGCCAGTGGCGAGCCCACCGGCAGGAGGTTCCTATCGGGCGTCCCGTGCAGGGTTGCCAGGCCTATCTCTTGGACTATGCTTGGCAGCCGGTCAGTGTGGGTGTTTTCGGCCACCTGCACATCGGGGGCGGCCAGCTGGCTCGAGGTTATTTGGGTTTGCCCGGCCTGACGGCGTCACGTTTTATTCCCGATCCTTTCGGCGAAAGCCCCGGCGCCCGCCTCTATCGAACGGGGGACCTGGCCTGCTGGCTGGCCGACGGCAACCTGGAGTTTCGGGGCCGGTTCGACGGTCAGGTCAAGCTTCGGGGTTTCCGCATTGAAACCGGCGAAATCGAAGCCCAACTATGCCGCCATCCTTTTGTGCATGAAGCGGCGGTAGCCTTGCGCGAAGACCAACCAGGAATCAAACGGCTGGCGGCCTACGTCGTGGCCGGCAGCGATGCCCCTCAACCCTTGCCTTCCGACTTGGACAGCCAGCTGCGCCGCTACTTGGAAAAGAGTCTGCCTGCCTACATGGTGCCGGCTGCATATGTCGTGTTGGAGGCCTTTCCCCTGACTCCCAGCAGTGACAAGATCGATCGTCGGGCCCTGCCTGCTCCCCAGGATTCCAGAGCAGGTAGGCCGGGCGCCTACACCGCTGCACGCACACCCGCCGAGACGCGCTTGGCCGACATCTGGAGCCAAGTGCTGGGCCTGGAACAGGTGGGGGTGGAGGACAACTTCTTCGAGCTGGGAGGCGACTCCATCCTCAGTATCCAGGTGACGACCAGGGCCGGCCGGGCCGGCCTGCGCCTGACGCCCAAGCAGCTCTTCGATCACCCCACCATCGCCGAGTTGGCCAGCTTGGCCGTTGCGACCGATTCCGTGGCTGAAGAGCAAGCGCCTCAAGGGCCGGTGCAGGGAGAGCTCCCCTTGACGCCGATTCAGCGCTGGTTTTTCGTAGAGGATTTCGCTGAGCCGCAGCACTGGAATCAGGCCGTGCTGCTGGAAGTGGTCGATCCCCAATGGACGGCCCGTCGGCTGGAAGAAGCCCTGCAGGCGCTGCTTGTGCACCACGACGCTTTGCGCTTGCGCTTCCGCCGGAAGCGGCAAGGGCAGTGGCGGCAGTTCAATGCCGGCCTGCAACGGCTCTCCTTTTTCCGCCTGGACTTGTCGCGGCTGGGCGAGCAACAGCAGGGGCAGGCCGTTGAATCGGTTTCCGGTCGAGTGCAGGCCAGCCTGGGCCTGGAGGGAGGGCCACTGCTGCGCAGCGCCTGCTTTGAGATGGGAGACGGCCGACCGAACCGCCTGCTTATCGTGGCCCACCACCTTGCGGTGGACGGGGTTTCCTGGCGCATCCTGCTCGAAGACCTGCTGACAGCCTGCCGCCAGCTTGCCCAAGGCGACCCGGTTGCGCTGCCTGCAAAGACGACTTCCTATCTGGATTGGTCTTGGCGTCTGCAGGAATTCCTCGACTCAGGCGCGCTGGAAGAGCAGAGAGAATATTGGCGTACTCAGCTAGGGAGGCCTTCGGCGGCCTTGCCTGCCGACAACCCCCAAGGCAGCAACCTGGAGTCCTCCTTGGGCAGCCTGGTGTCCACCCTGAGCCGGCAAGAGACTCAGGCTCTTCTGCAAGAGGCACCTCAAGCCTACGGCACCCTGATCAACGACATCCTGCTGGCCGCGCTGGACCGCGCTTTTGCGGATTGGCTGCCGCAAGGCCCGCTGATGGTCGACTTGGAGGGGCACGGGCGGGAAGAGCTGCTGCAGGGCGTTGACTTGTCGCGCACGGTGGGCTGGTTCACCAGCCTCTTCCCGGTGCTTTTGGACCTGAATGAGAAAGAGGACGAAGAAGGGCTGCTCAAGCAAGTCAAGGAAAGGCTGCGGGCCATTCCCGAGCGAGGCATCGGCTTCGGCTTGCTGCACTACGGCAGGCCCGATGCAGCGGTCCGTCCGCATCAGGCCCAAGTCAGCTTCAACTACCTGGGCCAATTCGACCAAGTCCTCTCCGAAGCCTCGGGATTGAGGCTGTCAGAGACGCCTTGCGGACCTCACCGCAGCCCCCGGGCCAGCCGCAGCCATGTGATCGAGATCGACGCCCGCATCACCGAGGGATGCCTGCAAGTGGAGTGGAAGTACAGTTTGAGCCTGCACAGCCCTTCCACCATCCAGCACCTGGCCGACAGCTACATCGAGAGCCTGACCGACTTGATCCGGCATTGCGCAGCACGCGCCGAACGGGGTTACACCCCTTCTGATTTCCCCCAAATGGACTTTGAACAGGAAGAGTTGGACGAACTGGTCTCCGAGTTTGCGATGGCCATTGAGGACGACTTATGAGCAGTACCGAACTGAAACAGGATCTGGGGAGGGCAGCGTGAGCGAAAAGGGCCTCATCGAGGACATCTACCCTCTCTCTCCCATGCAAGAGGGCATGCTCTTTCATACCCTCTACAGTCCTGAATCCGGGGTCTATTTCACCCAGTTGGCCTGCCGCCTGCGCGGCCCCCTGCAGGCCGAGGCCTTCCGACAGGCCTGGAGGCAGGTGCTGCAGCGCCATACTGCCCTGAGAAGCGCATTTGTCTGGAAGCGGGGCGAGACGCCTTTCCAGGTGGTGGTCCGTCAGGTTGAGCCGCACTTTGAGGAGCGTGACTGGCGGGACGATCCGGACGGCCAGCAGCAGCTTCTGGAATCGTTTTTGAAGGCCGACCGGGAAAAGGGCTTCGATCTCTCCAAGCCCCCCCTGATGCGTTTCGCCCTGGTTCGCACCGGCCGCCAAACCCACCACTTTGTTTGGAGCTGCCACCACTTGCTGATGGACGGATGGTCCCTGCCTCTGGTCATCCGGGAGGTTTTCGCCCTCTACCGGGACTTCAGCCAAGGCCGCTCGGCGAGCCTGCCGCCCAGCCCTCGCTATTCCCTCTACATCCAGTGGCTCAAAAGCCGTGATTTGAGCCGTGCTGAAGCCTTTTGGCGGCCTACCCTGCAAGGGCTTGATTCTCGCACGCTTGAGGATCTGGGCCGTCCGGCGAGCGGCTTTGCAAGTCGGGACGAGGACTTTGGCCAGCAGAAGATGATAATGCCCCGCCGGAAGTCCTCAGCTCTGCAGAACTTGGCCCGCCTGCGCCGTCTGACCCTCAACACCTTGCTGCAGGGCGCCTGGTCTCTGCTTTTGAGCCGCTACAGCGGCAAGGGCGACGTCGTTTTCGGCATCACGGTTTCGGGGCGTCCGGCTGAGATGCAAGGGGTGGAATCCATCGTGGGGATGTTCGTCAACACCCTGCCGCTGCGAGTGAAAGTCTGCGGCGACCGGCAGTTGGCGGATTGGCTGGAAGGCCTGCAGGAGCTTCAGGCCGAAGTGAGGCAGTTCGAATACACTCCCCTGGCCAAAGTGCAGAAGTGGAGCGGAGTGCCTTCCGGCCAGGCGCTCTTCGAGAGCCTGATGGCCTTCGAAAACTACCCCATGGACGAGGCCTTGCAACGCGGGCCGGACGGCACCTTGGAAGTCGACCGCATTGTGCTGGTTGACCGCACCAACTTTCCCTTGACGGTGGTAGTGCTGCCCGGTGAGGTCATCCACCTGCAGATCAACCACGACCGGCGCCGCTTCGAGAGCGTTTTCATCCGGCGCATGCTGAGCCATCTGCGCAACTTGCTGGAGGGCATGCCGGCCAGGATGGACCAGCCCCTAGATTCGCTCTCTTTGTTGAGCCTGCCCGAGCGGCACCAGCTGCTGCAGGAGTGGAACAGCCCTTGCCAACAGCCTCGTGCACCGGCGGGGCTGGCCGCCCTCTTTCAAGCCCAGGCCCGCCGCAGCCCCGACCGGGTTGCTCTGCAATGGGGCCGGCAGCGGTTCAGCTATGGGGAATTGGAGCAGCGTTCCCTGGCCCTGGCGAGCCGCCTTTGCGAGTGCGGCGTCGGCCCCGAGGTTGCGGTGGTGCTGATGCTGGAGCGTTCTCCCCGCCTATTGGCGGCGCTGCTGGGGACGGCTCGGGCGGGCGGGGCATACGTCCCTCTGGATCCCTCCTATCCAAAGCCGCGCCTGCAGGCCATGCTGTCCGGCTGCAAGGTGGGCTTGGTGATGACCCAAAAGGGATCACAGGATCGCCTGCCTCAATCAGAGGCTGGGCTGCTGGTGATGGATCGGGACGAGCCGCCTTCCTCCGTCGGCGGAGCTGACGCCTTTCCGGAACCCAATCCGGACAGCCTGGCCTACGTCCTCTTCACCTCGGGCTCGACCGGGCGCCCCAAGGGTGTGGAGGTGACTCATGGGGGACTGGCCCGCTACCTGGCCTGGTGCGCCGACAGATACTTCGCCAGCCCCGGCCGGGGAGTGCCGGTCCATTCCTCTTTAGGCTTCGACCTGACAGTGACCAGCCTTTTGGCGCCTCTGACGGTGGGCGAAGCAGTGGAGCTGCTGCCCGAAGAGGACGCTCTTCAAGCCCTCTCCGAACGCCTGCGGCGCCGCGACAGCTTCAGCCTGATCAAGATGACCCCCGCCCACCTGCGGTTGTTGGCTGGTCCCGCCAACCAGCCTCAAAGCGGGATTGTCGTGGTGGGCGGCGAGGCTCTGAGGGGCGAAGACCTGGCCCTTTTGGGCGACAACTTGCAGGCCACTCAGGTGGTCAACGAGTACGGCCCCACCGAAGCCGTGGTGGGCTGCTGCGTCCACTGGACGACGCCGGGCCAAGCGGGTCCGGGGCCGGTAGCGGTGGGCCGACCCATTTCCCATGCCCGCCTCTACTTGCTCGACTGTGAGCTGCGGCCCGTTCCGGTCGGTGTGCCGGCCGAGATCTGCATCGGCGGATCGGCCCTGGCGCGAGGCTACAGCTGCCAGCCGGGCCAGACGGCGGCCAAATTCCTGCCCGATCCTTACAGCAACCTGCCAGCGGCTCGGATGTACCGCAGCGGCGATCTGGCACGTTACCGGCAGGACGGCAGCATCGAGTTTCTGGGCCGCATCGACCAGCAGCTCAAGATCCGGGGCTACCGCATCGAGCCGGAGGACATCCAGGCGGCTCTACTCAGCCATCCCCGCGTCGGCGAGGCGCTGGTTGTGGGTCGCAAGGGCATCGCGGGCGAGCAAAGGCTGGTGGCGTACTTGACAGCTGCCGAGTCGTCCGGTGCGGGGAGCGAACCAGACCTGGCCCTGGAAATGCGTCGCCATCTCAAACAGATCCTTCCTGATTACATGATTCCGGCCGCCTTCGTGGAGTTGGAGGCCTTCCCGCTGACGCCCAACGGCAAGCTGGACCGAAAGGCCTTGCCGGCGCCGGGCGGTGAGCGCCCCGCCGTATCGAGGGCCTACCGGGCGCCTCGGACGCCGGTGGAGTCCCAGCTCTGCGAGATCTGGAAGCAGGTGCTGGGCCTGGACCGGGTGGGAGTCGAGGACGATTTTTTCGAGCTGGGGGGAGATTCCATCCTCAGCATCCAGATCGTGGCACGCGCCCATCAGTCCGGGCTGCACTTGACGGCGCGCCAGGCCTTCGAAAACCACACCGTGGCCGAACAGGCCGCTGTGGCCAAGACAGCGGGCCGCACGCATGCCGAGCAGGGCTTGGTGGAAGGCGAAGTGCCTCTCACGCCCATTCAGCACTGGTTCTTCGAGCAGCAGATGTCCCGGCCCCAGCACTGGAACCAGTCGTTGATGCTGGAGGTGGAGCCGGGAGTGCACTGGGACTGGCTGCAAAGGGCGGTGGAACAGCTTCCGCTCCAGCACGACGCTCTGAGGCTGCACTTCGCCGCTGAAGAATCGAGCTGGCGGCAGTACAACGCCGGAACAGAGGATTGTCGGCACTTCCTGCGCGTCGACCTCTCAGGACTGGCTGAAAACCTTTGGGATCAGGCAGTGCATCAAGCCGGAGAGACTCTGCAGACCGGCTTTTGCCTGAGGACAGGCCCACTCTTTCGGGCCGCAGCATTTGACTTGGGCCCAGACAGCCGGGGGCTTCTGCTCTTGGCAGCGCATCACTTGACAGTGGACGGAGTGTCGTGGCGCATCCTGCTGGAAGACCTCGAAACGCTTTGCCGACAACAGGGACGGGGCGAACAGCCGCAGCTGCTCTACAAGACCACCTCCTTCCGGCACTGGGCCGAACGCCTGGCCGAATACGCCGACAGCGAGCCGGCCCGCGTTGAAGCCGCCTATTGGCTGTCGCAGCCGCAACAAATCGATCCGATGCCGGTCGACTTCCCCTCGGGGGACAACCGGGAAGGATCGGTCGACAGCATCGCCCTGCGGCTGACCCAGCAAGAGACCGAATGGCTGCTGCGGGAGGCCCATCAGGCCTACCGCACCCGGGTGGACGACCTGCTGCTGGCGGCCTTGGCACGGGCAGTCGCCTCCTGGGCGGGTACCAACCAGGTGCTGGTCGATTTGGAAGGGCACGGCCGGGAAGGGCTGTTCGACGAGGTCGACCTGTCGCGCACGGTGGGCTGGTTCACCAGCATTTATCCCGTGGCGCTGCAGGTGGATCCCGAGCAGGGCGAGGGCCGCATCATTCAGGCGGTCAAGGAGCAGCTACGCCAGATCCCCCGCCGGGGAATCAGCTACGGGGTGGCGCGCTACCTGCGCGGGCAGCAGGAATTGCGGAAAAGCCTGCAGGCCCAGCCCCGGGCGCAGCTAAGCTTCAATTACCTGGGCCAATTCGACGCCGCGCTGCCTTCGCACTCCCTGTTCAGCCTCTGTGCCAAGCCGACGGGACGCATGCGCAGTCCTCAAGCCCCTCGCCGCTACCTTCTCGAGGTCGGCGGCAGTGTGCAGGGAGGCCGTCTTTGCCTGGAGTGGACCTTCAGCCGAAAAGTCCACCGCACCTCCACCATCGAAGGCTTGGCGGAGCGCTGCATGCAAGAGCTGCGCCGCCTGCTGTCTCACTGCCGATCGCCTCAGGCAGGCGGGTATACGACCTCGGATTTCCCATTGGCCCGCCTGGGACAGGCCCATCTGGACCGCCTCTATGCCGCTCATCCCCGCCTGGACGATCTCTATCCTCCGGCGCCTTTGCAGCAAGGGATGCTCTTCCAAAGCCTTTACCAACCCTCTGGCGGAGAATACGTGGTCCACTTCCTGTGCCGGCTTGAGGGCCGCCTCGAGTTGGCTGCATTGAAGAAGGCTTGGCAAGGGGTGCTGACCCGCCACTCGGTTCTGAGAAGCGCTTTTCTGTGGCAGGGCTTGGATGAGCCGCTGCAGGCCGTGCAGCGTCAGACCGAACTGCCCTGGGAGGAGGATGACTGGTCGGCCCTGCCTCCGATGCAGTGGGATAAGCGTTTGAAGAAACTGGTTGAGGAGGATCGCCAAAAGGGCTTTTCGCTTTCTCAAGCGCCTCTCTTTCGCCTGCGGCTGATCCGCCTGGGAGAAGGCTGCTTCCAGTTCGCCTGGTGCTTCCACCACCTGCTGGTCGATGGCTGGTCGGCAGCGGTGGTCTTGAAGGATGTTTTCACCCTTTACGATGCGGCCTGCCGCAATCAAACGCCGTCTTTGGGCAAAGCGGCTTCATTTCGCGACTACATCGGATGGGTCGGACGTCAGGATCTGTCCCCAGCAGAAGCTTATTGGCGAAGCGCCCTACAGGCAATCCAGCCGCCCGAACCCTTGGAAATCGGCGCCAAACGCCGTACATCGCCCGGGACGCATCTGGACGAATACCGGCTGGAACGAAAGCTCCCCGTCGAGGCAACCCGAAGGCTCCAATCCCTGGCCCGGCGTCGCCGGCTCACCCTCAACACCTTTGTGCAGGGTGCCTGGGCCCTGTTGCTGGGCCGCTACGGCGGCAGCCGAGAGGTGACCTTCGGTGTCACCGTGTCGGGGCGACCCGGGGAACTGCGGGGAATCGATTCCATGGCCGGGGTCTTCATCAACACCTTGCCCATGCGGGTGCGGATGGAGGATCAGGCGCCTTTGCTGAAGTGGTTGCAGTCCCTGCAGGACCAGCAGACCGAGATTCGCCGCTACGAGTACAGCCCTCTGGCCGAGGTTCAGAAATGGAGCGGGCTTCCCGGCGGTCGTCCCCTCTTCGAGAGCATTCTGATCTTCGAGAACTTCCCTCTCGACGAATCCTTGCTGGAGTCGGGCCGGGAGTTGCGTATTCGCCAGGTCCGCTCACTGGAGGTACCCCACTATCCTCTCAGCGTGGTGGTGGTCCCAGGGCGGGAGCTTTCGCTGCGTGTCGGGTTTGATGACGAACGCTTCGAGGAGTCCGCCATTCGCCGCCTGGCGGGTCACTTGGAAAACCTCCTCTTGTGCATGAGCACCGATTCGGAACGCCGCTTGGGGGAGGTGCCCCTCTTGACGGATGCCGAGCGGCAACAATTGCTGCGGGAATGGAATCCGGATTGCCGCTTCAGGGCTGAATCCACGCTGCAGAGCCTGCTGCTGCAACAGGTGGGCCGCACTCCTGATTCGGTGGCGGCAAGCTTTGCGGACGAGCAGCTCAGCTACGGCGAAATGAAACGCCGAGCCCTCAGACTGGCCCTCCGCCTGCACAATCAGGGCGCCGCTGCTGAAGTTTTGGTCGGCTTGTGCGCCCAACCCTCCCTCGATCTGGTGCAAGGCATGGTCGCCATTGTCCTTTCGGGCGCAGCCTACTTGCCTTTGGACCCTTCTTATCCCGCCCGGCGGCTCTCTTTCATGCTGGAGGACAGCCAAGCCCGCTTGCTCTTGGCCCAAAGCGGTTTGGCCGAAGCACTGCCCGCGCTCTCCCTGCCGGTTGTGTGGCTGGACGACGCCCAATCGGATTCCGAGGAGTCGCCCACCCCGTCGCAGGCAACAGTCGAACAGGCGGCCTATCTGATTTACACCTCGGGCTCCACCGGACGCCCCAAGGGAGTGCTGGTGAGCCAGTCCAACTTGGTGCGCCTGTTTGCGGCCACTCAAGAGTGGTTCGGATTCGGCCCTGCCGATGTGTGGACGCTCTTCCACTCCTTCGCCTTCGACTTTTCGGTGTGGGAGATCTGGGGAGCCCTCCTTTACGGCGGGCGGCTGGTGGTGGTCCCGCAGCAGCAGAGCCGATCGCCTGAAGCCTTTTACGAACTGCTCAGCAGCCGGAGGGTGACAGTCCTCAATCAGACTCCCTCGGCCTTCCGCCAACTCAGCATCTGCGAGGAAGGGTTGGCACAGCACGCGAGGCTGGCCTTGCGCCTGGTCATCTTCGGTGGAGAGGCGCTGGAACTGAGCAGCTTGCGCCCCTGGCTGAGTCGGCACGGAGACCGGACTCCCCGGCTGGTCAACATGTACGGCATCACCGAGACCACCGTCCACGTGACCTACCGCCCTTTG
>JANQFM010000395.1 GCA_028277865.1 Acidobacteriota bacterium | reverse complement strand
GAACCCTGCCAAGGCGCCTCCAGCCTTGTACCCCGCCTTTTGGATGGTGGCGTGAGATTCGAGAAAGCGGAAAAGGATGTAGGCGCCGCTGAGGCTGATGATGAACATGACTGAAATGACGATCAGAACCTCGAAGTTGGCATCCATGAGATATCCCTCCAAATCGAAGCTTTCAGGCGAAAGCGAAATTTCCTTGTCTCAGCAGGTAAGTACCGTTAGGGGTACAAGCAGTTCAAATAAATTGCCCCGGCCACCTGAATGCATCGACGCGGGTCTGAAACAAACCAACCTGAGAAGGCGGATCGAAAGCTTTTAGTCGACTCTCCACTTCCCGGCCTCTTTGCAGCTTTTCGGCTCGGCGCCAACCTCACGGATCGAGGGGCGGGTGATACAATCAATTCCATGAATCGACGTGATTTCTGGAAACTGGTTTTGGCCAGCAGCCTCGTTTCGACCGGGCTGGTTACTTTCTTGCTGCGATGGCCCATGCCGCCGCCTGCCCGAGCCACCTTCGAACCTCCTGCTGCGACTGCCGCGGACGTTCCCCTCAGCGAGGACGAGAAGATCAACGTCCGAATCTACGAGCAATACAGCAAGGGTGTGGTCAACATCGTCAGCACCACCGTCGAGTACACCTGGTTCTTGCAGCCCATGGCCCGTCAGGGGGTCGGCTCCGGGTTTTTGGCCGACAGCCAAGGGCACATCGTCACCAATTATCACGTCATCGAAGGCGCCGAAGGGCTCGATGTGACCCTCTTCGACAACTCAAAGCACGAAGCCGAGGTAGTGGGCGTCGACCAAATCAACGACTTGGCCGTGCTGAAGATCGATTGCCCCGGGGATCTGTGTGAACCTCTCTCCTTGGGAGACAGCGATTCGCTGCAAGTGGGGCAGAAGGTCATGGCCATCGGCAATCCTTTCGGCCTTCAGCTGACCTTGACCACAGGCATCGTTTCTTCACTGGGACGGCGGATCGAAACCCGCGACGCCATCATTGACGAGGTCATTCAGACCGATGCCGCCATCAATCCCGGCAACAGCGGAGGGCCGCTGCTCAATACGGTCGGCCAAGTGGTGGGCGTCAATACCCTGATCTATTCGCGCAGCGGCGACAGTGCCGGCATCGGGTTTGCCGTTCCGGTCAAAACAGTCAAGAGGATCCTCCCCGACCTGATCAAGCATGGCAAAGTACGGCGGCCCTGGCTGGGTGTGCGCGGGGTCTACCTCAATCGCCGCCTGGCCCGAGCCCTTGAACTGCCGGTTGAAGATGGCCTGCTCATCGAAGAGGTTGCACGGGGCAGCACACTCGAGAAGGCCGGATTGAGAGGCGGAAACCGAAAGGTCCGATGGCGTCGCCGATACATCCTCAACATCGGCGGTGATGTGCTCCACTCCCTGGATGGGCAAGTGGTCCGCGACGAAAAGACTCAGCGCTTCATCCTGGAACGAAAACGACCGGGCGACAAGGTCGCGATCGTCTTTTACCGAGACGGTCGCAAGATCGAAGACGAGATCGAACTGGTGGGGCAAGAGGAACGCCGACGCTTTCGGTTCTAGGATTTCACGCAGAGGCGCAGAGACGCAGAGGAGGAAAAGGAGGAGAAGAACTTTTGACAGGATAAGAGATGGATTGTGAGTCCTGCTGATCCCTTCAGATTCCTCCCTTCTGTCTCTCTCCGCGTCTCTGCGCCTCTGCGTGAAACCTCCCTAGAACGGAATGTCGTCGTCGCTGATACCGATTTCCATCGATTGGCTGGTTTCGCCTCCGGCGGGTTCCTGGCGGGGGCTGGGTCCGCCACCGAAGTCTCCCGCAGCCTCTCCCGGGCCGCTGAGCATCTTCATTTCATTGGCCACGATCTCGGTGGTGCGGCGCCGGTTGCCGTCGCGGTCGTCCCATTCGCGGGTTTGGATACGGCCTTCAAGGTAAACCTGTTTGCCCTTGCTCAGATACTGATTGCAGATCTCTGCCAGCTTGCTCCACACCACAATATTGTGCCATTCGGTCCGTTTTTGCCTCTGCCCGCTGCGGTCCTGGTATACCTCGTTGGTCGCCACTGAAAAATTGCACACCGGCGTCCCGTTCGAGGTGTAGCGCATCTCGGGGTCGCGTCCCAGGTTGCCGACCAAAATCGCCTTATTCACCATGACAGGCCTCCTTACCCATCCAACTGTGTTTGGAAAGCTGAAAGAATCGACTCAATAGCTACTTACGCACCAACACGCCCGACCTACGAAGTTCCACGGTCGCTTTTGTTGGTAATCCGACAACTTTACATGTCATGACCCTTTGACGACCTGACAGGCTACAACTGACAACTAATCCTGCTTTTGGGTCAGCTCCTCCACGTCGATCCCCAAACGCTGCAACTCATTGCGGCTCAGGTTGGCTTCGGGCGATTCGGGGTAGAGGGTGATCAGTTTGCGGAAGGTCTCAATGGCTTCGGCGTTGCGCTGGACCTGCAATAAAGAGACGGCTTTCTTGTAATAGGCCGGTGTGGTCTTGTCGGCCTGGGGATAGAGGTTGAGCACTTCGTCAAAGGCGCTGACGGCCGCCTCATAGCGTCCTTGCTCCATCAGGGATACACCCAGGTAATAGGCGGCATTGTCCGAGTACTCACTATCGGGGAAGGTGGACAGGAAGTCGCGGAAGGCGGCAATCGACAGGTCGTAGTTGCCCATGATGTAGTCGTTGTAGGCGGCACTGTAGACCCGGTCGGGCTCCACGCCTCCCGTGATGTCCGCCTGGTAGCTGCGCAGCGACTGGACCCTCATCTGGCTTTCGTCCACTTTCTGCTGCAGGGCGGCGATGCGGTTGTTGGTGTCGTCCAGCTTGACGACCAATTTCTGGAAAGCCTCCTGAAACTGCTGCGCCAACTGATCTTCGCCCCCGGCCCGCGCCCGCAATGCGGCTGTGAGGTTGTTGACGGCAGTATTGGTTTGAGCAGTCTGGTCGTTGAGCTGTTCCAGAAGGGATTGAATGATGCCGCTGTTCCTGTCCTGGTTCTCCTGCATGGTCCGGATCAGGTTTTGCAGCTGCAGGATGTCTTGCTGCAGCCGTTGAAGCTCTTCCTTGGTCCCCGCCGAGGTCCAGCTCCAAGTGGCCAGCAACAGGATGCCCCAGGTGATGACAGGCCTTTTCATCGTCTTCGCCTCCCTCAAGGGATGATCAAATCAGTAGGACCCGTTGCCGGGCCGACAAGTCAATATAGCGTAAATCAGCCGCATCCTGTTTTTAGTCAAACAGATGCAGCAGGGCTACTTCAACGGCCGCCCCGAAAATGAGCCCGACGATTCTTGGCAAAGGCCGCCTCGGTCTTGGCCGGGTCGAAAGGCCTCTCTTCCCCAAAGGAGATGGTATTCATCCGATTGGCCTCCACGCCCAACTGGGTCAGGAAGTCGTAGGTAACCCGCGCCCGGCGGTCTCCCAAAGCCAGGTTGTACTCCTCGCTGCCCCTTTCGTCGCAGTGCCCTTCGATCAGGATCCGTGAGTCAGGGTACTGCCGCAGAAAGCGGGCGTTTTCGCGCAGGGTGGCCATGGATTCATCGGTCAGGTCCGACTTGTCGTAGGCAAAGAAGACCGGCTGGAACTTGCCTTCGGCGATCAGCTCTTCGATTTGCATCTGATCGGTCGTCAGGGGTGCCGCAGCGGTGGGAGTTATGACTGTCACACGTGCACTGGCACGAGCTTCGCCGCCGGCACCGGTCGCCGTGGCAGTGTAGGTGGTGGACTGGCGCGGGGTGATGACCAGCGAACCGCTCTCAGCCACGTTTCCCACTCCGTTGTCGATCACCACCGAAGCGGCGTTGGTCGTATCCCATCTCAAGGTGGTCTGGCTATTGCGTTCAATACTGGATGGTGAGGCGCTGATTTGGATGGTCGGCGGCGGAGTCGGATCAGGCGGGGCAGGATCTCTGGTTTCGGCTCGGGGCGGCGGCGGCGGAGTCGGGGGCGGCGCCTCCTTCTTGCATCCTGAGAATGCTACCAGGCTGAAAACCAAGACCCAACCGCCCAGGCACAATTTCAAAACACGTCTCATGAATCTATCTCCCTCACTGTCAGCCCCAATCGCTCAGGGGCGCATTCATTGAAGAGCAGCCGACAGCCGGCCGCAGCCCGTTTTGCCAAGCTGCCGGCCAGACAGCCGCCCCGGTTATATCGCACTTTCATCACCGGTGCCAGGAAATGGGAGTGCCTTGCGGTTAGTTCTGGACTACGGAACGGTAGCCCGACCAAGCCGGGTTTTCGTTTTCCCCATAGGCGGTGATCTGCCTTTGGTTGTCGCCCTCGGCATTCATGATGAAGATCTGCTTGGATCCCGTCCGGGTGCTCTGAAATACGATGTGCCGGCTGTCAGGCGACCAATGCGGATTCTCTTTGCTGCCCAGGCCTGTTGTCAGTTGGTTGATTCGCCCGGTGGCCACCTCCAGGACGAAGATATCGTGCTTCCATTGCCGGGGCGCCTGCCAGGAGTAGGCGATCCATTTTCCGTCCGGCGACCAGTCAGGGCTGTCGCAGTGCCCCCCTTCGGTGACCAAACGCCGCAGGTTCGAGCCGTCAGAATCCATCACCCAGACCTGGGGAGTGCCGCTGCGGTCTGAGACAAAGGCGATTTGGCGCCCGGTGGGGCTCCAGGAGGGCGAAGTGTCGATGTTGGGATGATTGGTCAAATTGCTCGGAGCGACGCTGCTCAAAGTCGCCACGTGAATATCGGCCGAGGACTTGTTTCGGCCCCGGGCCGAAAAGGCAATCCGGCTGCCGTCGGGGGAAAAGGCCGGCGAAGAGACATAAGAAGTCGGAACTTGGACCACACTGCGCTCCCCCGTACCGCCCAAATCCTGGACCCACAGTTCCCATCGGCTGGAACCGGGCAGGTTGGTCACGAAAGCCACCCGTCCGTTGTCGGACGAAAAACTGGGAAACTTGTTGAGGCCCCCGTTGGCAGTCACTGTACGCTGGTTGAAGCCATCGTAATCCACCAGGAAGAGCTCTTTGCTTTGGCCTCTTCGGCTGCTGAATGCCACCAGGCTTTGAGCGACGCCTCGGCTGGCGCCCGCCGAAAGGCGGAAGACCACCTCGTCAGCGAAAGCGTGGGCCAGGCGACGGATCGTGGTGGCATCAGGAATGGTGAAACGCTTGCCCAGGATCTGAGAGCGGGTCTTGACATCGTAAAGAAAGGCCTCGACAACCACACTGCTGGCGTCGACCTGCAAATTGCCGAAGATCAAATAGTCGACATCCAGCGTCGGCACCTGCCAGCTTTCGAAGGTGACGTCGGTCGGATTCCTGACCGGACGCAACGGATAAAAGCTCTTGGAAGGCATCCGAAAAAATCCCGAGAACTCCAGGTCATCCCACAGGACCCGGTTGAAGACATCAATGGCTGTTTCCGTTGCCGCAGTGGCGGAGGTGCGGGCCACGAAATCAGCGACGGCCAAGCGGGTGGTTGACACGCTGGGCCTGATGGTCCTGTCCGGCTGCTGAGGCCCTTGGGGGGATTCGACGGCCGGCGGCTGTTGAGGGGATGCGATGGCAACCAGCCAAATAGGGGTGGCCAGAATGGCGATTAACCTCAAGAAACGATTGATCATGCTTTTTACCTTTTGAATTCTTCGTCTCGCCTCCGAGTGCTGCGCCGCGCCCGGCCTTAGCGTGGCGGGTAGTTGAACTCGGCCCGAAAACGGACTTGGCGGCCCCGGAACTCCAGCGGCAAAGGGGGCAGGGGATTGCTGGCCTGCACGGCCCTCAGGGCCGCCAGGTCAACGCTTCGGATTCCGCTGGTTTTGGCGAGTTGAATGTTTTGAATCTTTCCGTTGCGCAGGACTTCGAAGGTGACGATGGTCTGCACGGGCCGCCCCAGCTCACCCAGCGAAGTCCGCAGCCAATTGGTGCCGACCCGCTGCTCAACCAGGCGGACATAGGCCGAGTCGATATCCCCTTCCTGGCCATGGCCTGAACCCATCTGGACGCCCAAACCGGTCCCCTGTCCGCCCCCCGCGCCGCTGCCGGGACTGGCCCGGCCGCCGCTGCCGGGATCAGGCGCCCGCACGATGTCGCCCGGCTCCGCTGCCGTTGCTTGGGGCGGGTCCAGCGGCGGACGGTCTTCGGGAAGCTGCGGCCGCTTGGGCTTGGGAGGCTTCTTTCGCTCCAGGAAGGTGTCCGGGTCAGGCGCAGGAGGGGTCTCTTTCGGCTTGGGCAAAGGCGCTGCAGCCTTGGGACGGGGAGTCAAAGTGGGTTTGACGGCGCCCAGGCCTCCACTGTCGGGAACGTCCGCCAGCCGTACGGGGATGACCCGGTCGCCGCTGCCGCCTCCCGGCCCAGTGCCGATGTCGATCAGGCTGCCCTGGGGAAGCAAATAGGTGCCGGCCACGATCAAAAGCACCAGCAGGATGTGACCGATTGCCGAAAAAA
>JANQFM010000387.1 GCA_028277865.1 Acidobacteriota bacterium | reverse complement strand
GCAGCCTGCAGCCATGAAGGACTGCGAAGCCACACCCTCCAGGCGAATGCAGCGGGTGCCCGGCTTGAGGTAAAGCTGCTCGGCCCATCCCCCTGACAGCCCGTCCTGGACGCCGTAGGTGATTCCGTAGACCTTGCGGTGGGGGCATCGAGTGGTTGCCTTGGCCACCAGGCAGTACCAGCAAGCGTGGCAGGTGCCGTGAACGTCCAGGAAGGTGACCCGGTCGCCCTCGCTGAGGCGATTCCCTTGTACGTCCATCAGCCGGCCCCGGATCTTGGCCAGGCGGCCTGCTGCAACGTGTCCGGGGATGAGGGGATAGGGGACTCCCGCCAGGCTTCCGTCCTGCAGATGGACATCGGTCCCGCACACTTCGCTGAACTCGATTTCGAGCACTCCAGAATCGGGCGCCAACTCGGGCTCCGGCAATTCCCTCATTTCGATGGCGGTGCCGGGCCGGGGAATCACGGCTGCCAGAACTTTGCTCATGAGTCGGGTAGAATACCACCCGCCAACTCTCGCGAAGATTTCGCGAGGCGTTCGTGTTCTTTTCGTGGGCGCCCCGACATGAATCTGCCGATCGACCGCAACTACCTTTACAAAACCCTGTCAGAGTTGGTGCAAATCAACTCCGTCAACCCGGACCTGGTGCCAGGAAGCCCCGGTGAAGCCGAGATCTCCCGATACGTGGCCCAGGAGCTTGCTGATTTGGGGCTGGTCGTCCGGCTTCATGAACCCCGTCCCGGACGGATCAGCGTAGTAGGCACTCTGCCCGGCACAGGCGGCGGACGTTCGCTGATGCTCAACGCCCACTACGACACCGTAGGGGTCGAAGGCATGCCTGACCCCTTCTCGGCTTCCGTCCAGGAAGGCAGGTTGTACGGGCGCGGCAGCTATGACATGAAAGGCAGTCTGGCGGCTTGCCTGGCGGCCCTCAAAGCGCTGGTCGATTCGAAGGGCTGCCTCAAAGGCGACCTGATGGTTTCAGCAGTGGCCGACGAAGAGTACGCCAGCCTGGGCACTTCGGATCTGCTGCAGCATTATTCGGTGGATGCTGCCGTGGTGACCGAACCCACCGAACTGGAGATTTGCCTGGCCCACAAGGGATTCATCTGGCTGGAGGTCGAGACCCAGGGGCGTGCCTACCATGGCAGCCAGTTCAGCAAAGGAATCGATGCCATCATGCGAATGGGGCGCTTTTTGGCTTCTTTGGAAGGCCTGGAAAATGAACTGAGAAGACGGACTCCCCATCCCTTGGTGGGGCCGCCCTCGCTGCACGCCTCCATGATCGAAGGCGGAACCTCGTTGAGCGTCTATTCAGCCTCCTGCCGGCTGAAGATCGAACGCCGCACCGTCCCCGGTGAAAGCGAAGACCAAGTGCGGGGCGAAATCGAAGCCCTGCTGGAGCCGTTGCGGCAGACTGACCCCACCTTCAAAGCTTCGTTGAGGACCATCCTGGTGCGCAATCCCTTCGAAGTGCACCGCGAGACTGCCATCGTCCGTTCGGTGCAAAGCGCCTTTCGGAAAGTGTCGGATGGCGCAACGCCGCATCATTGCGGTCAAAATCCATGGATGGACTCTGCTCTTTTCGCAGCGGCGGGCATCGAAACGGTCGTCTTGGGGCCGGTTGGAGGGGGTGCTCATTCCGATCAGGAGTGGGTTGATCTGGAGTCCGTCCAACGCTTGGCCGAAGTGCTGGCGATGACTGCC
>JANQFM010000666.1 GCA_028277865.1 Acidobacteriota bacterium | reverse complement strand
AATAGCCGCCACTGGAGCTTGCCTCCGCAAAGCCGTGTTTAGAAAAATGGCGTTTTCACCTGCTTCAGCAGGTTGCCCGAAAGCCTTCAGCCTTTCGGGATATTAGCCCAGTCCTTCAGGGCTGGGGACTGAGTGCACAAGGCAGATGCGAGCCCGTTTTCAACGGGCTTTTCTCTGGGCTTCAGCCACGTCTCCGGCTCGCTCAACGGGAACTGGGCAGCAACGTCCAGGGGGCTGAAGCCGGCAGCCGGAAGCCTGTTCGATCAAACGGGCTCTTCCATCTTGCCTGGGCCGATCACCAGCCCTGAGAAGGACTGGCCTAGCAGCCCTCCAGGCATGAATGCCTTCCGGGAAAGCCCGCTGAAGCAGACTGCAAGACCTTGACCAGTCATTCCCATTGCAGGGCAGCCACTTTTCGGGCCAGCTCCGATTCCAGGGCGCGGACTTCTGCCCGCACACTAGCAACTTCTGTCCGCAGCTGGTCCAGGCGGTCTTCCTGACCGGCCAGCTGCTGAACGTAGCGGTTGCGCAGCGGCGATTCCTCCCGAGAGCTGCCCAGAGCCTTGAGGTTTTCGCGCAGGCGATCCTGATCATTCGAAATGGCAGAGATCTCCCGCTCCAGGTCGCTTTGGCGGGTGCGGCGTTCACTCATCCGCTGGCGAGTGTCGATGATGTCGTCCAGCTTTTCCCGGAGTGCCGCCGGGATCCTCCAGCCGCTGAAAAAGACCTGGATGCGGTCGCGGTCGGCGTCGGCGATGCGCAGGGCCGTTCGGCGGGAGAGAACCTCCGAGACGGGCAAGACCTTCTCCTCGCCTGCCTGCAAAGTGGTCCGAAAGCGGTAAAAGCCCTCGGTCGTCTCTTCAGGCTGGTCTCCTTTGAGCTCCCGGCCCGCCTGGCGGGGATGCTCGATCCAGAGGGTCTTGGAGCGGCTTGCCTTGTTGCGCATCAGGTACTTGTGGGTCTCGGTTCGCTCTCGCTGGATGGTGGCCACTCCGCGCTGGATCTTGACGCCAGTGACCGTTTCGACGCCCCGGCTCTGGTCGAGCGTCACAACGATTTCGTAATCCACTCCATAGCTGATGAAGCGACGGTCGTCGCGGGGCATGTACTCCAGCACCGCCTCCCCGGCGTATCGCCCCTGCTCGAACACCGTCACCGGGCCGGCTTCCAAAGGGACGCCGCTGTTGTTGTGCAGCCGGGCGCCGCTGAGGGGGTTGGTCCTGTCCTGGCGGGCATTGAAGATCGAGACCCTCTCTGCCTCGACAGGTTTCCTCAGGAAGGGCAAAAAGGCGCTTTGGCGTCCCGCCAGACGCACGGGGAATGGAAAGCGGTACTCGAAGTAGTCCTGGATCTGAGTGGCCTCCGCTTGCTGGAAGTCGCCGGGCGGCGCTTCGGCGGACGCTGCGCCAGGAGAAAGCTGGGCAAGGGCCGTCGGCGCACGGGCCATCATTGGCATGTCCTGCATTGCCCTGGATTCCCTTCTGGCCCGGTCAGCTCTCTGCTCAGCCTCCGGTGCCTGCTTGGTGCGTACGGCTGTCTCGTAGACGCGGGGCGCCGCCACCCGGGCGCCGGGGACAGGGACTTCCGCGCGGGAAGCATAAAGAGGCTGGTAAAGATCCATCACGAAAGAAACCGGCATGCCCGAAATCAGCGTCAATTCCACACCCTCCCAGCCTTCGCCGGTCGGATTGTCGATCAGCGCCCAGCCTTCGATATTGGCCTTTGAATCGTTATCGAATTGCAGTCGATAGGAGGTCTTCCAGACCGGGAATTGCTGCAGGTATGCGGCGCGGATGGGGCCGGGCCGCTCAGCCGGATAGATGGAAATCTCACGGGTCACGTCCTGGCTGCCTTCGGCCAGAATCTCCAAATAAGACTGGAGTTGGCTTTGCAGCTGGGCGTCCTCCATGCGCAGCGACCCGAGCTGGGAAAGCCACACGGTCCGGACCGAACCCGACTCTTGCAGCACCGAAAGCTGAAAGTCGTCCACCAGGGTGTCCGGCCCGGCGGCTCGTTTGGCCGGGTTGACGGCCAGCAGCTTGCCCGAAAGGCTGCTTCCGCCCACCTCGAGGCTGATGGGGGCGCCCTTGACCTGGGTCAAGAAGGTCGCCATCCCGGTGCCGGGATCGCGCAGGTCGAAGGGAAAGCGGCCCAGCAATTGCGCTGTAGGGATGCCGGTGGTGTAGCCCAGCGAGTAAAGCTGACCGCTTTGCGGATTCCAGGCGGT
>JANQFM010000342.1 GCA_028277865.1 Acidobacteriota bacterium | reverse complement strand
CTCAGGCAGAGCCGCGCCCAAGGAACCGCCTCCAGGCGTTTGCGCTCGACGGGTTCCGAACAGTTCATGCAGTCGCCGTATTCTTCGCTTTCGATGCGATCGAGGGCATCGATGACCAGTTGGAGAAGCTGTCGGTCGCTGTTGCTTTTCCTGAAGAGGAATTCCTTGGTGTAGGAGCTGGAGGCTTTGTCGATGTAGTCTTTGGATTCCTCCTCGCTTTCGGCTTCGCGGCCGTAGGTTTCGCTTTTTTGAACCAGCTGGATTAACTCGGATTTCTTTTGCAGCAGCTTTTCTTTGAATTCGTCGAATCCTTGCTCCATTTTATTGAACCTCCATCGAATGAGCGGATCGGTGGTAGGGCGAGCCCCTCAGGATCATCAAGGCCCGATAAACCTGTTCCAACAGCACAATCCGGGCGATCTCATGAGTCAGGGTCATGCGGCTCAGCGACAGGGTTCGATGGGCTCGCTGCCTGATCCGGCTCGGGACGCCCGCGTGGCCGCCGACTACAAAAGCCGCTGATGCCTTGCCTTGCTCCTTCCAGCCCTTCAGCCACCCAGCCAATTCCAGGCTGTTCAGCTGCTCACCCTTTTCGTCCAGGACAATCAGGAACGGGTCGCTGCCCAGCCGCCTTTCCACCATTTTCGCTTCCTGCTCTGCGGCCCGCCGCTGCTGATGCTTGTCGCGGCGCTTGCGCTCCCCTATCGAGGTGGCTTTGACGGGTGAAAAGTGGCCGATTCTTTGCAGGTATTTCCTTTCAATGCCTGCAATGCCTGGATCCTTGGTTTTACCAATCCAAATAAATTCTAGTCTCACAAAAAAGACAGACATTATACACAACGGAATGATGAGAGAAGGGGATCCCACAGATAGGCTGCGAATGCCTTGCGAAGGTCAGGCGAGAGATTTGCTGCCCTTTTGCGGACCTTCCTTTTCTCGGCCTGGCCGGGCGGCTTGGCTGGCGGCCGGGAAGAGCCAGTCGAAATTGCCTCCGTAGATCTTCTCCTGGTCCGCCGCAGAGACCTGCAGGCGTTCCAGGCAGTCTTTCTGGCTCTCGAAAATCTGGGAATTCCAGCCGCGCGGGAAATAGGAGGAATCGCTTCCAAACAGAATGCGTGCCGCACCCGCCACCCGGAAAGCCCTCTCGAAGACTTGATCCAGCGTCAGGGAAGGGTAATAGCGGATCCAACCGTTGGAACTGGAGGTGTCGAGCAGGATGTTGGGGCACAGGTCGACCGCCATCAGGGCTTCACGCAGGAATCCGGCCCCGAAGTGGGGAATCAAAATGGGCAGGTCGGGATGATCGAGGGCGACTGCAATGAGGTCCAGGGGGTTGCCGTTTCTAACGTCGAAATTGGAGGGCAGCCCCAACTTATTCCTCACACCGACTTTCAGGACGCCGCAGTGGACGAAGACAACCGCCCCTGGATTGGCAGCGGCAATCTCAAAAATCTGCCGTGCCGACGGATCGTCGATCCGATAGCCATGCATGGGCGGGAAGAGGCACACTCCGCTGAGCCCCTTCTTGCGCAATGCCTCCTCCACCCGCCCGGGCGCGTCGCCAGAGAGCGGATTGGCCATAAAGAAGCCTACGAAGCGATTGGGATGGGCGGCCACAGCCTGGGCAACCGAATCCTCGTCGCCGGGAAGGCTGGCGATGAGCGCCGCACGGCTGACCTTGCACTGATCCATTTCCTCCACCCACCGCTCAGCCAGATCCAAAGGAGATCCGGGATCGTCCCATCCCAAAAATCCGGTGACTTGACGGGAGGGATGGGCACCGGAGAGGCGAGGCAGGCTTTGTGATAAGACTTCGAAGAATCGCTCTGAAAAGAAGTGGCAGTGTATGTCGTTGATGATCATATGAAGGTGATTATACCCGGCTGACCGCCCAAAGGGAGAAGCTCGCGGGACAGCCGCAAAAATCTAATGAGATTCACGCAAAACACTTCTCTCGTGAAACTATTGCGAGAGACTTCGTGCTCTTTGGCGGTCTCCGCGCCCCTCGTAAAGGCAGCAATCTTTTGAGCATTGACCGGGGCTCAGGCCGAGAGGACCAAGGGCGCGAGGCTGGGCTTGGCCAGGGTACATCCGCTCTTGAACCAATTCGCGGATCATGGCGACGAATTGGGGGTGGGTGCCGACGCTGGCCGCCCGTACCATGTTCAGCCCGATGTCGCGGCAGTGCTGGCGCGCCTCGGTATCGAGGTCGAAAACCACCTCCATATGGTCGGAAATGAAACCGATGGGGGCGATGACCGCATCTTTCCGGCCTTCATCCTTCAACTCGGTCAAGGCATCGCAGACATCGGGCTCCAGCCAGGGCTGCTGAGGCGGGCCGCTGCGGCTTTGATAGACCAGCCGGTAATGGGGATGATCCAGTTGTTGGGCCACCAGGCGGCATACTTCCTCAAGTTGATCCTGGTATCGGCAGTTGCGGGCCATGGTGAGGGGAATGCTGTGGGCGGAAAAGAGGATCATGGCAGCGCTGCGTCGATCCTCGGGGATCTGATCAAGCGCCAGCCGGACGTTTTCGGCATTGGGCCCGATGAATCCGGGATGATTGAAAAAGACGCGCAGCTTTTCGACCCGGGGTGCGTCGGCGCCGACTTGACGCCGGGCATCTTCGACGTTTTCCCGGTACTGGCGGCATCCGGAATAGGAACTGTAGGCCGAAGTAAAGAGGGCCAGAGCCCTTTGAATCCCGTCATCAGCCATCCGGCGCAGGGTGTCGGGCAACAGGGGGCGCCAATTACGGTTGCCGAAGTAGATGGGCAGCTTGATCCGATGGGCCTCAAATTCTGCACGAAGGGCTTTGATCAGGGCACGATTCTGGGCGTTGATGGGGCTGACGCCGCCGAACTGCTTATAGTGATGAGCGACTTCT
>JANQFM010000332.1 GCA_028277865.1 Acidobacteriota bacterium | reverse complement strand
GCACTTTTGTGTCGCCCAGCCAAGGATCGGCGGGGAAAAAGCGGCCCTCCAGCAATTGGCGCAGCCAGGCCAAGCACAAGAACCGTCCCAGGCGGCTGGTGTCCAATCCCTGGCCGGGAAAGCGCTCCAAGCCGGGCCGGCTGAAGGCGGACTGAAATGCGGCCAAAGGGGTGCCTTGCAGCGGAACCACCGTCAGGATCCGGCTGCCCGACAGCTCCTGGACGGGTTGAGGCGAAGCCAGCAGACGCACCTCTTCCGACTCCTCGTCCAAAGCCGCCAAGGCTTCAGCTTGCCGACGCATGTCCAGGCGGCGGCGCAAATCGGACAGGAATTCCTGGCAGACACCCTCAAAAGAAACGTTGGCCCAATCTGCAGGAATGCAGTCCTGCAAGGCCCGCAGATCGGCGACCTCGGACTCGGCCCGTTCCAGCAATCCGGGCCGTACAGCTTGCAGCACCAGTCGCCGGCCATCGCCGCAAACGATTTCGTGGCTCTGCCAACGCAGACGCACCTGCAAAGGATACGACCGGATTTCACGGATTTCGCCGGCAGCCGTGCCCAGTTGCTCGCTCACCATCCGGCGCACCTGATCAGCCGGCATCGCCTCGCCGGAGTCGGCGATGGCGGAAAGGGCCAGGCAATTGCGGGGCTTCATCAGGTCGGCCCGCGCCGAAAGGTAAAGGCCGAAGCAGCTAAAGACCGGCCCCAACTGCGGATCCTGCAGGGCATTTGCCAACCTTTCGGCCCGATGGTCCTCCCAGACCGAGTCGGGCTTTTGCGCCTGAGGCAGGCTGCAGCTTTCCAGAACCGATCTGATTTCTGTTCGGCGCTGGCGGGACCTTGCCCAACGGCCTTTGTTTTGCAGCGGCATCACGCGCATCCTCCCTTCACCAGTCGGCCTCCCGATTCCCAGGTTGTCGAGCCAAGGCGGCCAGAGAGGGGTGGTAACGGAACAATTCGCCCAGCAGGCCGCGGCGCCTGATGATTGGGTACCAGCGTTGCAGCCCTTCACGGCAAGGCTCGGCCGCCAGGCGCTCCCAGGCACTGGACGGGCCTGAGGGGACGAAGCGGCAGAATTGGCGGATAAACCCGGCCTGGGGCGTTGTGTCGTAGCGCATCAGGGTTGCCGAGGCAATGCCGAAAGAAAAGGCATCCGGCTCAGGAATGCGGTCGCCCCATGACTCCAAGAAGCCCGCCAGGATGCCGGGTTGGCGCATGTTGACCACCGTCACCGCCCAGGCCAGCCCGGCGATGGCGTTTTTGCGGGCACGTCCGGCGGGCGTCTGGCGCACGATCATGTCGATGGCCTGCCGGATGGCGGTGTGGCAAGGGACGAAATTGACCGGATTGAAGTAGATGGAGCGCCCCACGCCGTGCCAGAAGAATTCCCAGGCATCTTCGGAAATGGCCGTCAAGCGGCTGGAAACCGCTCGGACCATTCGCAAGGGCCTTCGCTCTCCGCTGAAGATGCCCATGCGCGTCACCAGCCCCAGCGATTCCAGGGCTGCCCCTGCGTAGCCGGAAGTTGAGTTGTCCGCCACCAGGGCCAGGAAATCCTCCAGCATGCGGACGATTTCGGCGTCAGGGCTGGAAGAGCGGACCCGGCGGCCCAGGTGGGAGGCAAATGAAAGCCCGATGCCTGCATTGAGCATTGTCAGCGACTTGTCCGCAAGGCGGCGCCTTTGGAGGATCTGCCGAGGGCGCCGGCAACGCTCCCAATAGGTGTCGGCGTGGTACTTGCCCAGCCCTTCAACAGCCCACAAGGCCGGATAGGGCGGCAAGCTATACGCTTTTTGCAGCGACTCTGCCAAAGGCGGGAAGGGGGGGCGCTGCGGCAGCCCCAAAATGACAGGCACGGCCAAAACCAGCAGGAAGACCTGCGACTTGTTGGCGTACTCCTCAACCAGCCGGGGGCCGTCGGCCCAATCGCCCAGCAATTGCTGCAAGTCGCGCAGCACCCCGGCGGGGTCGCTTGCAGACTTGCCTGCTGTGCGCAACATCTGTGCACCCAGCTCACTGGCTGCCTGATAGGCGCCCTCGGCCAATTCCTGGGCCGTCTGCAGGACGAAGGGGCGTCCCTGTGCACAGTCGGGATTGCGGGGCGGCCCTCCCCCCAGGGCCCGGCACAGGCCCGAAGCCGCTTGAAAGGGCGTCTCCCAGAAGAGATTCCACAGATCTGGCTGTGTGTCGTGCCTGGGCATGGGCTGCAAACTCCTGCAGGCTAGCCCGGATTTCTCACGGGTTCTCTACTGCGGAGCCGCAATCATCCGCCCTGGCGGCTCCTCGCGACGGCAACCCGTGAGGAATCCGGGCTAGCGCCGGGACGTAAAGGCCTCGCTCACCCCCCGAGACATCCGGGCGGCGCTTTGCATCATGCGGGCCGGGTCGAATCCCTCGCTGGCCGTGAGGTTGAAAAAAGCGTCCAGGCTGGTCTTTTGAGCTTGCCAGCCCTCGTCGTAAACCCTGCGATAGGATTCCCCCAGTTCCTCCTCGACCATGTCGGAGACCCGCTCAAAGGCCTCGGTGGCCCTGTGACGGGGACGGGCGGGGTCGTGGGGCGAGGCCAGGTTGGCTATCTGCTTGACGCCAAACAGCGACATGGACCAGGCAAAGCGCATCATGGATTGGGTCAGGTCTCGCATTGTCAATGCCTCCTTTTCTCTGTCTTCTCTTCCAAAAGAAGCCGCCCGATCGGTTTCGGTGCGGCTTTCTGCCTCAAATCAAGCGCCGGACGTTTTTCAGGGTCAGTCCGGCCGCAGCTGCGAACAAGGCTAAACCGACGGTATAAAAATTCCATCCCAGCTGAGCGGGCGGCGGCCCCAGGATGATGAGCAGGGCAAGCACCAAGCTGACGATGGCCGCCTGCAAGGCTTGCCGGCCGTCGGCCGTCCTGCTCCTCCCCTTGGACGCTTCGACTTGGAGGGGGACGCGGCCGGCTGCCATCCTTTCCATCACCTCGGCCGCCCGGTAGAGCCCGCTGCGGGCCAGCCGGCTGCCCGACAGCGAACCATCCAGAATCTTTTCATGGCTCAGGCCGAAACCCCGCTTGAGGTGCGCCCCGCAGATTTCGGCCAGGTAGCCTCCCACGTCGAATCCAGGCGCAAATCGGGTAATCAGCCCGTCAATGGCGATAGAGGACCGGATGTACTTGATGACGTCGCGTTCCGGATAGATGCGGGTCCTGCGGGCCAGCATCAGCATGTCAAGCATCACCAGGGTGAAGTTCTTCTTGAGGCGCAGCGAAGATCCTTCGCCTTCGTACCAATCGTCATAGTAGGCGTCGAGTCCTTTGCGGAAGCCCTCGTAATCGGAAGTGGCGTCGGTGGAAGCGCCCCTCACGAAGGCTTCGCTCATGGCTTCCCGGTCGCCCTGCGTATAGGCCAGCGTCAGCTGCACCAGGTTCCTGCGCGAGAAGGCACTCAGGATCCCGGTGATCCCGAAATCGACGTAGCCCACCGCATTGCCTTGCAGGATGAGCAGGTTGGCGGGATGCAGGTCTGCGTGAAATATGCCTGCCTCGAATGCATCTCCCAGGAAGTTGCGGATGATGTTGCGTGCGAACTGGTTGGGCTCGAAACCCTGGGTCCGCAGACGCCGCACCTGCAGCTCGTCGCCGGCTTCGCGGGCCCGCAGATAGCCCAATACGGTCTGGCCCTCCAGGTATTCGGTGACGATGGTGCGGCGCGAAGTGCATTCCCAGAAGACTTCAGGCACCTGCTCGATTTGATTGTCACGGCTGTGATGGGCCAATTGGGCCATGTAGCGGGCTTCATTGCGGAAGTCCAGCTCCTCCCGGGTCCAGCCGATGAACTCGTTGATGGGCTCTGTGAGCCAGTAGATGCGCTTGAGCCGCAGCCGGTAGATCCAGTTCACCAACATCGACATCAGGCGAAGGTCGCCGCCAAAATCGGTGTCCACATTGGGGCGTCGGACCTTGACGGCCACCTTGCGCCCTTTGAGAATTGCCAGGTGGACCTGGCCCACCGAAGCGGTGGCCAGCGGTTTGGACTCAAAGGAATCAAAGACCTCCGAAGGCCTTCTCTTGATTTCCTCAAGGAATGTCCGTTCCACGTCCTGCAGCGGAAACGGGGCCACACGGTCGAGCAGGTCAAAGAGGGCGTCGCAGTATTCGAAGGGCAGGATGTCGGGCTGCAGGGCCAGCATTTGGCCGAACTTGATGAAAGTGCCTCCGAGATCCTCCAGGATGGCCCTCAGTCGCTGGGGGCGGGTCAATACACCTGTCGGCAGGCGTCCGGCCAGGCGGGGCATTCGGTCCAAACGTTCCCCCAAGGCATGCGCAAAGGCATGCTTGAAAAGGACCGCTGCAATGTGCGCCAGTCGGCGGAGGTTAGCCCGGAACATCATGATGTCGAGTCATCGAAACCACGGATCCTGGCAGCCGCAAGCCCTCCCGGAGCGCTCACGGAGCCAGCCTGCCGTGATTCAAAAACTCCTCCTTTCGCCCCGCAAGGGGACCGCAGCGGCGACCGAGGGCTGCACGTCCGCAGTGGACGAATCAGCCTCCCTGTCGCCTTCATCGAAGATCGACCCGAAAAAAGCGGAGCGGCGCTGCGACAGCATCTCCTGCATGGCCTGATGCATCAGGTCGCGCACCCGAGCGCTGATCTTCTCGACCGCCTCGGGATCATCGGCCGCCTCGGGGGGGAATTCCTTTTCGATGTGCAAAGGCGGCAAGAAGCGCGTATGCCACTTGGAGGGCAAGGGCAACGGCATCCAAGGAAAGGTGGGTGTGATGGGCAGGAAGGGCCATTCGGAAAGCCGCTTGAACCAACGCCAGTCGATGCGCCCCAGAATGGGATAGATCTCGGCGCTGCCCACCGTCACCACCGGAACCAGGGGCGCCCGGTTGCGCAATGCGATGCGTACGAAATCGTGGCGGCCGAAGTTGCCCAGCTTGTAGGCCTCCCGATACATGCTGAAGGCGCCTCGGATGCCTTCCGGGTAGATGCCGACAATCTCGTCCTGCTGAAGCACCCAATCGGCGTTTTGCTGGTTGGCCGGAATGCCGCCCAGCTTGGTCATGTAGTTGGCCAGGCAAGGAAACTTGACCAGGCAGGGATGGATCAGGAAGCGGGGGTAGCGCCGCTTGTGCTGGACGATCGAATGCAGCAGCATCACGGCGTCCCAGGGCATGAAACCCCGGTGAACGCCCACCAGCACGGCCCGCCCCCGAGCAGGGATATGCAGCAGGCCGCGCTCTTCGATTCGCCAGTAGGCCTTGTGCAGAAGGCGGAAGAGGGTGCGGCCGTAAGCCTGGATATAGTCCCGGTCCATCCCGAACTTGTCATGGCCTCGCTGAGAGCCCTTCAGGCGCGGTTTGCGACCCGTCAGGCTTTCCACCGCCTGATGGCTGGTGTAGCGGGGCCGGAACCCCAGATCCATTTCGATCTTCTCAGCCGAAGCTGTGTGGGAGTAGCGCAAGTATTCGGAGTGGCTGCGGTGGGCCGCCATCCCCAGCGGTGTCAGCAGCCATCGCAAGGCTTGCTGCAGGCTGTAGGGAACCGGCAAGCGGCGGCTGCCCGTCAGCCTAAGGGCTTTGCGCAGCGGGATCACCCCTTGCGGCGCGACGTTGTAGATCCCTTCAGCCCCTTGCAGCATAGCCTGCCGCAGAGCCTCCAGGAGATCCTCCCCGTGCAGCAGCTGCAGGGATGGGTCGAATCCCGTGGCGGTCACGGCCAACCGACGCGAGAGCAGATCGCCCAAATGGCCTTCTGCAATTGGCCCGGCCAACTGGCAGCAGCGCAACACGGCGGCTGTAATGGCGAAATCTCGGCAAGGCTCCAGGAAGGCCTGCTCGATGCGCTTCCAGGCCTGCGAGAGGGCGTTTTCGGCCCGCCTCAGCCGGTGGGTCTCGCCAACGTGTCCGGGATGGTGGTGGCTGGGAGGATAGATGGCAGTGCTGGAAAGCAGCACCGCCTGCCGCAGGCCGGCCTGTGCAGCCTGCCTGCAGATGGCCTGTATTTGGGAGGGCCGGGGGCAGAATTCGAGGCGGCTTCCCGCCCTAGGATGCACCAGCAGCGTTTGCAGCCCTTCTTCCTGGGCCAGCCGGCAGGCCTGGCGGGCAACCCGTTGGGCAGCTTGGCGAGGATCGAGAGGCAAAAAGCGGCAGGCTTCAACGCCCTGGCTGCCGCAAAGCCCATCGAAAAGCCATCCTGCTGACGGGATTGGCGAAGCTGCATAAAGGATCCGGGCCATGACTTTCTCGCATTGCACCTGGCGGGAAGGCTTACCCAGTCAGGCACAATCTGTTTTCGATCACATGCAGGCAACCGCCCGCTGCTGTGCCGCCGCCGGCAAGCGCGGCCTGGATTGGCGCACCAGATCGGCCACACGCATGGCCGATACGATGACGGGAGTGATGCCGCCGCCGGGCTGCGTCCAGTGGCCCGTGCAGTACAGGTTCCGTACAGGCCCCTCGATGCCGGGGCGATCTATTCCCAGCTGGTCCGGAGACATCTCCCAGCCCAGCATGGCGCCCTGAAAATTCAAGGTGAACCGGTAAGAGGTCAGGGCTGTGGCGCTGAGCTTGACCTCAACGTGCCGCTCAATCCCCGGCAGCACCTTCTCCAGGTTCTCATCCACGAAGCGCTCGAACTCCCGCTTGTGTGCCGCCCAGTCGCCCACCCGGGCGTAATCCACGTCGCGCACTTTCTGGACGATCAGGATCTGGTGTCCGGCCTTGCAGAGCTGCGGCTCGTAAAGGGTGGGGCAAAAAAGCTTGAAGCGCAGGCCGTCCAGGCCGACCCGGTCGGGATCCCAGCCGTCCCAGTAGTAGCCCTGCGCCTTCCTCAAAACCTCGTTGCAGACGCCTTTGAGCCCGATGTGAACCAGATAGCAGGGGAAGGAAAGGCGCAATCCGCGCATTGTCTTGAGCATCCGGGCACCCGTGTGTCGCGGTCCGACCATCTTTTCGTAGGTCTGCATCAGGTCGGCATTGGAAACCACAATCCCGGCCTCGACCCTGGCCAGGTGACGTTGCCTGCGAATCCCTGTCTCCAGCTCGACGCCTCGGGCCGTACCGCCCTCAACCAGGATGCGGCGCACCTGCGAACTCATCAGGATGTCCCCGCCCCGCTCTTCGAAGCAGCGCGCCAATTCGTCGGCGAAAGCCTGTGAGCCGCCCTTGGGGTAATAGTTGCCCAAAAAGTAGGACAGGCGCAGCATGCTGTCGAAAACATAGGAAGTGCGGTCGGGCGGCGATCCCCAGTGAGGGCAGTCGGCCGTGAGCAGCAGCTTGAGCTTGGGATCCCGGAAGTGACGGTCCAGAGCCTGGCGTACCGACTCGTGGGCAAACCTTTGCAGCTTGGGGGAGTCGCACCAGCGGAAATACTGCAGCAGGCCGTGCAGGTACATTTCGCGCACTTCGCCGAAAAACCGGTCCAGAGCCGGCGCCTCCTCCGGGAACCGACTCTTGAGCTGGTCCAGGTAGGCGTTGAAATCAGCCGGAACCGAGAAAGAGGTACCGTCGGCAAAGTGGAAGTGATCCACCGGATCCATCTTGACCCAGCCCGTCCGAACTCCCAGTTTGCGCAACAGCTTTCCGGTGATGGTGGCCGGATTGCCCAACAAGGGATAAAAGTGGGTTCCGGCGTCAAATGTGTACCCTTTGCGCCGGAAAGTGCTGCAGAAGCCCCCCACCATGTAGTGCTGCTCCACCAGCAGGACCTTCAGCCCCTCTTCGGCCAGCAGGTTCGCACACACCAGCCCGCCCACTCCCGCACCGATGACCACAGCGTCATAGCGGCTTTTCGGATCGGCTCTCAGGCCTCTGAACGGACGCCTCATGGAGAGAATCGCCTTCCCGTACCCAACTGACTGATTCCCAACATCTGAAACGGCTGGATAAATCGCCCGACGGCTGAATTGCGAGCAACTTTTCAACCTTGATCAGCTTGATTCTAGACTAATCGGCCTGCAAATGGAAGCCAGAACTGCAAGACATCCTCCAAAACAGACCTTTTTAGTGGATGGAAACGCAAATTTACATAAATTATGGCTGGTAAATCGTTTTTGTAAATGGCGAAATGCGCTGCGAGATTAGCATTTCGTATGGCTATGCCTTTCCTTTCCCAAATATTCTTACTTGAACCAGCGACCTTTGTGCGCTACTCTGGTTCTTGCTTGGTGAACCGGGACAGAACTTTAAGGTTTTGTAAAGGCTTTGCCACGGTGAATCGCTCTTTTAACTGAGTGAGTACCCTAAGAAATCGCTGCCAGAAAGCGGATCCGAAGGAAGAAACGACAATGTCTAGACGGCGCCGTCTCATCCTCTTTGCATTGCTGGCTGTCGCAGCCGGGGCGATCCTGGCCTTGCTGGTGCGCAATGCCCAGCAGCGTTCCCTGCAGTTCCTGGCCACAGGCAAGAGCCTGGTCGGCTTTCTCGATTCGATGGCCGAGGCCGTCGGAAAGGGTGACTTGACCCAACTGGGATCGTTTTACGGACCCGGTTTCCGAGGTCGGTCGCTGGGGCTGACAAGCCATCAGCTGGCGGGCCGGGACGACGGCGTACGGATCCTTCAATTTCAAAAGGGAGGGCGGATTGAGGGCCGCCACCAAGCCATCGATGAATGGCAGCGCTACTGGAAGGACTTTGAATCCGTCCGGCAAGTGCAAATGCATGTCCACCGCCTGGAGGAATGGGAGGGCGGCCAATTCTGGGTCGCCAGCGTGCGCTACGAATTGATCGGCACCCTCGCAGACCACTCGCAGCCGTCCATCGACCGGGCTTTTTTCCGCTTCCGATTCAAGCCTGGCGATCCGCCCAGCCTGGCCAGCGCCGAGTTGATCGAGGGCTTCAGGGCCGTCAGTCAAAGGCCCCACTTTGAAGAGGTGGCTTCTGAGGCCGGAGTGGACTTCGAAAACCGCTTTTATCCGGCTTTCCTCGACACTCCCCTCGATTTCGCCATGATCCGCTACGGGCCGGGAGGGATGACCGCCACCGATTACGACAACGACGGATATTACGACCTCTTCGTCCCCGACGGAGTCCGTTCGAGGCTGCTGCGCAATCAGGGCGACGGGAGCTTTCAGGACGTGACCTCCTCATCGGGCCTGGACGGGCTGGACGGGGTGAGCGTGGGAATCTTCTTCGACTTTGACAACGACGGCCACAAGGACGCCTTCATCAGCCGCACTTTTCAACCCAATCAGCTCTTTCGCAACAACGGCGACGGGACCTATAGCGACGTGACGGCCCAATCGGGCCTTGCAGAGGATTGCTGCACCACGGTGGCCTCGGCGGCCGACTATGACAGCGACGGCGACCTGGACCTTTATGTGGGGCGATACCTGGATCCCCGCAAGGAGATCCCCACCACTTTCTATGCCCGCAACGGCGAGCCCAACCAGCTTTACCGCAACGAGGGTGCCGGGCGTTTCACCAACGTCACGACCGAGGCGGGAGTGGGCGAAACCGGGCTTTGCCTGGGCACGGTTTTCGGCGACTATGACGAAGACGGAGACCCCGATCTTTACGTGGTCAACGACTTCGGCCGCAACACGCTTTACCGCAACAACAACGACGGCAGCTTCACGGACGTCACGGTCGAAAGCAACACGCTGGCCTACGGGGCCGGCATGAACGCCTCGATGGGCGATTACGACAACGACGGGCTGCTCGACATCTACGTCACCAACATCCGTTCCGAGTACGCCTGGTTTGCCGAGCCGCCCACCATCCACCGCTACATGATCAACAGCTTCCGACAGGGAGTGTGGCTGAGCGACATGCCCCTTTACTGGGAGATCTTCCGCCAGTCGGGATTCGACTTCGTGCAGGTCTTTCAGCAGATGGCTTCGGGGAACAACCTGTTGCGCAACAAGGGCGACGGAACCTTCGAGGACGTGAGCTGGCAGGCCGGGGCCAATCCGCCCGGATGGTTTTGGGGCGCTTCGTTTGCCGACTTCGACAACGACGGCTTGCAGGACGTTTACGCCGCCAACGGATGGGTCTACAACGATCCGGACACCGAAATCGAACTCGACTTCCTCAACAATGTGGTCAGCCGCCAGGACGAGTACAAGACGGGCATCTTCTTTGATCCGGCTCATTTCGGCACCACCTCCTGGCACGGCTATGAGCGCAACCGCTACCTGAGCAACAACGGCGACGGCACCTTCACCGAGCTGGGGACGCCCACCGGCACGGACTTGCTGCTCAACAGCCGCGGCGTGGCGGTGGCCGACTTCTGGAACCGGGGGGTGCTGGACATCGCTGTGGCGGCTTCGACCGGCCGTCACGCCCTGCTGCGCAACCAGGTGGGGCAAAAACGTAACTGGCTGGCGGTGGAGTTGGTGGGGACCGAATCCAACCGCGACGCCGTGGGCGCCCGAGTCAAGATCGAGGCTCAGGGCCGTCGGCAGTGGCGCGAAGTGGTCTTGGGCGACGGCTACGGGTCGCAAAACACCCTGCGGCTTTACTTCGGGCTGAATCACGCCCGCCAAGCCGATTTGCTCACCGTGCGCTGGCCCGTTTCGGGAACCTACCAAAGCTTCGAGAATGTGGCGGCAGGGCAAATCGTCCGCATTACCGAGGGCCGGGACGACCTGATGGTCAGGCAGTACGGCGGCCAAGAGGAAATGGTGCAGGTCAAGGCCGGGCAGCAAAGGGATGCAGGCACCATCGCAAGCACGGGGGTGCAGCGATGAAAACGCTGCTCGCCTGGCTGTTGGCACCCGCTTTGGCCGGAGGATGGGCTTTGGAGGCATCCGGCGCCGCCGACCAGGAAAGCTGGTTTGAGGACGTCACGCTTTCGGCCGGCGTGGCCCACAGCCACCGCAACCGCAGCTTCACCAATCCCTATGCCCACATCATGGAGGGCTACACCGCCCTGGGCGCTTCGGCTGCCGTGGCCGACTATGACGGCGACGGCGATGAAGACGTCTTTGTCACCGACTCTTCGCAAAAAGGGAGCAACCGCCTCTATCGCAACAATGGCGACTTCACCTTCTCAGAGGTGACGGTCCAGGCCGGGTTGGCCGGGGGAAACGACGCCCAAAACGCTTCGGCCGACTCGCTGTGGTTCGACTATGACAACGATTCCCATCCCGATTTGCTGGTGGTCCGCTTCGGGCGCAGCCTGCTTTATCGCAACCAGGGTGACGGCACCTTCCGCGAGGTGTCCCAGAAAGCCGGGCTGGGACGCTACATGAATGCCATCACGGCCATCGCCTTCGATTACGACCGCGACGGGGACGTGGACCTTTTCGTGGGCAGCTACTTCCGTCCCGTCAACCTGTTCGACCCGCAAACAGCCCACTTCTTCCCCGAAAACTTTGAAACCGCCGACAACGGCGGAGGCCTGGCCCTGTACCGCAACGACGGCAAGGGCGGCTTCAGTGAGGTGAGCCGCCAGGCCGGCATCCGAATCAGCGGCTGGACGCTGGATGTGGGCCACGCCGATGCAGACAACGACGGGGACGACGACCTGTATGTGGCCGCCGACTTCGGCACCGACCGCTTTTTCGTCAACAACGGCGACGGCACCTTCAGCGACCGTACCGAAAAGGCCATCGGCATCGACACCAAGAAGGGAATGAACGTCGATTGGGGGGACTATGACAACGACGGCCACCTGGACATCTACGTCACCAACATCACCGACGACTACATGCGCGAAGGCAATTTTTTGTGGCGCAACAACGGCGATTTGACCTTCTCGGACGTGGGGCGCGAAACCGAAAGCTACGACACGGGATGGGGCTGGGCTGGAAAGTTTTTTGACTACGATCACGACGGCTGGCTGGACCTTTACGTGGTCAACGGATGGGTCTCGGCGGGCCGGGAAAGCTACGTACCTGAAATATTTCAGATGATCATCTCAGAGAACGAAAAGAGCGGCGGCAAGATGGACCTTTCCGATGTACGGAAGTGGCCTCCCATGGGCAATAAGTCCCTGAGCGGCTATCAGCGCATGAAGCTCTTTCACAACCGCCAGGGCGAGCTGTTTGCCGACCAGGCGGCCCGCCACGGGCTGGACAGCGAGCAGGACGGGCGCGGCATCGCAGTGGCCGATTTCGATTCGGACGGCCGTCTGGACCTCTTTGTCACCAACGCCAACCAGCCGCCGCGCCTGTACCGCAATGTCCGCCCTTTGACCGACGAGGCCCGATGGGTTCAGTTTTCGCTGCGGGGCGTGCGCTCCAACCGCTTTGCCGTGGGCGCCCAGCTCAGGCTGAGGGCCGGGGAGCGGAACTGGTTGAGTTTTGTCAACGGAGGCAACGGATTCGCCTCGCAGTCCAGCATGAAGGTCCACTTTGGTCTGGGCTCGGCCCAACGCATCGACTCGGTCGAAATCCGATGGCCTTCCGGCCTTCGCCAAGAACTGGGCCCGCTGCAGGTGAACCGCATTTACCGCATCGAAGAAGAGTCCCCCCAGGCGACCGTCCTGGCGACAGGAGGAGCAGGCCGATGAACGGCGGGGGTCGTGTCATGAATTCGGATTCTGCCGAAAAACACAAAGGCCACCGCCGGGCTCGTCCCGGTGGGGTCGTGTTTAGAGACCAGAAGGAGCTGGAGCCTCGATTCGCCACCGCCCGAGCTTGCCTCGGTGGGGCGATGTTTCCAGGTCGCGATGATCCAATTCGGCGACAATTCCAGCAAAAGCGTCAGCCATGGTGCGGAGGCTGCTGTGAAGGCTTGCCTGGGTGCGGCGAATCCAGCCGACGGGCGCGTTCCAACCAGGAAACACCGCTCCACGGAGTCAAGCTCCGTGGTAGCGTTCAGGCTTTCTATACTGCTCTGGTTTCTAAACACGGCCCGCCCGGGACAAGCCCGGATCGTGGCCCATCCATGATCTTGTCCGGTGGTCTTTTAACAGAATCGAGTTTTGAATCTTGTTACGGCGTTTTTCGTTTTGCGGGCTGTTGGCCAAAACTCGAAATTCAAGATACGACTCCAGTTGTCCTCCAGGCGACGGTTCTGCCGACCAGAGGAATCAGCCGATGAGCACAGCACAAGTCTCATTTGGAGGCCCGAAGGGGCGGCATTCTGCAGGCCGGATCCACAGGCAGGGATGCCTGCGCCACTCTTGGCCCGCACAGGCTCGGCAGTGTGACACAGGCATTTTGGCTGTGAAAAGGCACTGCAAGGGACCGAAGATGCCGCACCTGAACCGACTCGCGATTCCCCTGCTGGCTGTCGCGTTGTGCGCCGCCCTGTCGGCAGCCGACGCCGAAGCGGAGTATCAGGCAGCACTTCAAGCCCTGCAGTCCAAAAACTACTCCTCGGCCCTGGACCACTTCGAAGCCGCCTTGAAGGTCGCACCCGACAGCCTCAAGTACGGCAGCGAATACCGCATGGCCGTCATCCAGGCCGAGTCCTACGACCGCGCCATCGGCTTCCTGGAAGAGCTGGCCGAGAAGCATCCCCGGGCCGCACACCTGCACCTCAACCTGGGATTCGCCCACGTGGACAAGATTCCCGCCGCCGGCTCCATCACCCAAGTGCTGTTGGCCAACGCCGCCCTGGATCACTTCACCCGCTCGCTGGAAGTCAGCCCCACCTGGATCGGGCTTTACACGCGCGGCAACAGCTACCTTTTCTGGCCCAAGATCTTCAACCGCACCCCCTTGGGAATCGCCGACCTGGAAAAGGCTCTGCAAATGCAGCGAAAGCAGTCTCCCCGGCCCCACCATGCGCGCGTTTACGTGGCGCTGGGCGACGGGCACTACAAGCTGGACGACCTGAAGAAGGCCAAAGAAATCTGGGCCAAGGGCTCCGAACTCTTTCCAAATAGCCGAGCCCTGCAAAAGCGGGTCGGCAGCAACGGCGATGAACTGGAGGAACTGATCGGCCAGGGCTACAACCCCAACCTCCGAGTGGACACCGACCTGAAGGAACTGTGGAGCAATCAGTGAAGACTTGGATATGCCTCTTGTTGGCCGCCACGGCGGCAGGCCCGCATTTGGGTGCCGAAGGCACCGGCACGGGCGCTGCGCTTCGCTTTGAGGAGGTGGGCGCCCAGGCGGGGCTGCGCCACATTCACAGCACGCGCCGCTTTGCGGGCAAGCACGCCGATGTGCTGCGCATGTTCACCTCGGGCGGCGCTGCGGCAGCGGTGGGCGACTTCGACAACGATGGCCTTGAGGACGTCTTCGTCACCAATTCCGACAACGGCATGCCCAACAAGCTGTTCCGCAACCTGGGAGGGTTCCGCTTTTCAGATGTCACGGCCAAGGCTGGGGTGGCGGGCGGCAACGATCCGAATTCCATCGTAGCCGACGCCCTCTGGTTCGACTACGACAACGACGGCTGGCAAGACCTGTTGGTGGTCCGATTCGGAACCCCATTGCTTTACCACAACGATCAGGACGGCACTTTCCGCGATGTCAGCTCGGCCTCAGGCCTGGATCGCTTTGCCAACACGATTGCCGTCATCGCCTTCGACTACGACCGGGACGGCTTGCTCGACCTGCTGTTGGGACACTACTTCAAGGACGTCAACCTGCTGGACCTCAAGCAGCGCCAAGTGCTGCCCGACAACCTGGACAACGCCCACAACGGGGGAGGCGTCGGACTGTGGCGCAACCTGGGAGGCGGACGCTTCGAGGAGGCGACCCAAAAGGCCGGGCTGGCCGAACACAGCGGATGGACGCTGGACGCGGGCCACGGCGACTTCGACAACGACGGCCACCCCGACATCTACCTGGCCTGCGACTACGGCACCGACCGGGTTTTTTTCAACAAGGGCGACGGAACCTTCCGCGACGCCACCACAGAGGCTCTGGGCGGATTCGACACCAAGAAGGGGATGAACGCCGAAGTGGCCGACTACAACAACGACGGTTTCTTGGATGTCTACGTCACCAACATCACCGACGAATACATGAAAGAGTGCAACATGCTCTGGTTCAACAACGGTGACGGGACCTTCACCGACCTCTCCAAGGAGACCGGCACCTGCGACACCCTGTGGGGCTGGGGGGCCAAGTTTGCCGACTTCGACAACGACGGCTGGCAAGACCTATACGCCGTCAACGGGCTGCGCTCGGCCGGAGAGAAAAACTACATCCCCGTCCTCTTCGAGATGATCATCACCCCCGACATCGACTTCAGCGATGTCGCCAACTGGCCCGACATCGGCCAGATGACCTGGAGCGGCTACCAGAAAAGCAAGCTTTTCCGCAACCTTTCCGGGGAGATCTTCCGAGAGTCCTCGGCCCAGGCGGGGGTGGACAACGACTTGGACGGACGCGGCGTGGCTCTGGCCGACTTCGACCGGGACGGCCGCATCGACATTTACCAGACCAACGCTGACCAGCCCGCCCTGCTTTACCGCAACACGACAACCGAGTGCGGCAATTGGCTGGCCCTGCGCCTGGTCGGCGATCCCCGATCGGCCTGGAAAGGCATGCGCTCCAGCCGGGACGCGGTGGGCGCCCGCCTCAGCCTTTCCGTCCAGGGGCAGACCCTGGTGCGGGAGGTGCAGGGCGGCAACGGATACTCGGGCCAAAGCAGCAAGATCGTCCACTTCGGATTGGGGGCGGCGCAGAAGGTCGATTCGCTGCAGATTCGCTGGCCCAGCGGGCGAGTCGAGGCCGTCGAGGTGCCCTTGAACAGCTTTTCCACCATCTTGGAAGGAAAAGGGCTGGTCAGGAAGATGCCTGCGGAGACGAGCGACGGAAGAGACTGAACCGCAAAAGAGCGCTGAGTTTTTTGCAGAGGGCGGAGAGAAGGATCTTTTTGCGTCTTTACGCCTGTGCGTGAAAAACCGTGTGCCTTGAACCAGCAACCTCCGGCCGGCGACCTACCAGGGAGACCGCATGAAGAAGTACTGGCTGCTCATCCCGCTCACACTGGCTTTGGGGCTCATCCTGATGGCCCGTCAGGACGGCCCGTCGACCGAGGAACGCCTCTGGCAGCACCGCAATCTGGGCAAGGCCTTTTACGAAAGCTCCACCACCTTGCCCAAGGCTGTCGAGGAGTTCGAAAAAGCTTTGCAGCTGGCGCCCGATTCGCCCCGCGAACTCCTCAATTACGGTTTGGCCCTGCTCAAGTCGGGTGAAACTGAAAAAGGCATTGCCGAGTTGAAGAGAGTCCAGCAGCAGGCGCCCCACATCCCTCACACCTGGTTCAACCTGGGGATCGAGTACAAAAAAGCCCAACGCTACCCGGAGGCCATCACCCAACTGGAAAAGCTTCTCGAACTGGCACCCGGCCAGGCCATCGCCCATTACAACCTGGGCGTCCTGCACCGCTTGAGCGGCGATAGCGAAAAAGCTCTGCAGCACTTCCAGGCCGCCGCCCGCTTCGACTCCCAATTGGCGGCGCCTCATTTTCAGCTCTCCAGCCTCTATCGAAGAGCCAAGCAGATGGACGAATCCCGCCGCCATCAGCAAGTCTTCCGTCAGCTCAAAAGAGCCCAGCAAGGGGCCGCCATCCCGGAAGACCTGGAGTGGAGCATCTACTCGGAAATCCTGGACGACATCGAGGCGCCCGACTTCGGCAATCCCCCGCCTCAGCCCCTGAAGTTTCATCGCCGCGAGTTGCCGGGGCAAACCGATGCCAAAAGCGCCGGGTTGCTGGTGCTGGACCGACAGGGAGACGGCCAGGCCGACCTGCTGGCCTACTCCTCTTCAGGGGCGCTGCTTTTCGACGGCGGATTGCGGCCTGTCGAAGGCTCCGGCCTTGTCGGCACCGGAGCGATTCGCAGTGCCGCGGCCGGAGATTTCGACAACGACGGATTGCCCGACCTGTGCCTGCTGACATCGGGGGGTGCAGCCCTTTACCGAAACAATCAGGGACATTTCGAAGCCCACAGCGCCTCGCTGCCGGCAGGCAATTACCACCTGGCGATGTGGCTTGACTTCGACCACGACTATGACTTGGACCTTTTCCTGCTGGGCCAAGAGCAGCGGCTGATGCGCAACAACGGCCCGGCGGGCTTTAGCAATGAGTCGGCCTCCTTTCCCTTTGCCCCCGGCCAGGCCGTGGCTGCGGCGGCATTTGACCTGGTCAAAGACTTGGACGGGATGGACCTTGCCGTAGCTTACCGCGACCGCCAGGCCGTGCTTTACAAAGACCTCTTGGGCGGCAACTACCGGGCGCAACCGCTGGGCGCCATGCCGTCAGGCACCGAGCGCCTGACTGCCCTGGACTCCGACAACGACGGATGGACCGATCTGGCCGCAGCCTCCTCCTCGGGCCTCAGCCTGCTCGTCAACCGGGAAGGCCGATTCGAGGCTCGTCCGTTGGCGGG
>JANQFM010000312.1 GCA_028277865.1 Acidobacteriota bacterium | reverse complement strand
GAGGACTTCGCCCAGGTACAGGTGCCCCATTGGCAGGTCGGGACTGCGCCTCAAGGCCTCCTGCAGCAGGCTGGCTGCAGAGTCCCAAATCTCGGCTCGGCGAAACATCCGGCCGGCGATCAGGAAAGCCTGGGCGGAGTCTTGCGGAACATCGAAGATCTTGCTGAAGGCGATGCGGGCCTTTGTGGGGCGGTTGGTCTGAAGGTAGCAGCTTCCCAGCATGTTGCAGTAATTGATGTTGCCGGGAAACCACTGGAGGGACTTTTCCAGATGGGGAATGGCTTCCTCCAGCCTGCCGAGGAAATAAAGGCAAGTGCCCAGATATTGGGTGGCGGCCTTATGCTGCGGCGACAGTGTGAGAGCCTTGCGCAAGGGGTCGAGCGCTTTTCCGTAGTCGTTTTTTTTGAAATGTATGCCGCCGATGCGGGCCGGGACACCCGCATCATCGGAGTGCTGCGCTTCAAGCGCCTCAAGCCGACTCAGGGATTCGTCCAGGTGTCCTTGGGCGATCAGCTGGTCGATCTGAGCCAGCTTGTCGGCCAGGGTGTCCGCCCCGGGAAAGGACGCCGGGCTGGCTGCTGCCGTCATCGACAGCAGCAGCCAGCCCGTGAGGATCGCCCGGAATGATGTGGCTTTGGCCTTGTCGGCCAGGGCCAAGCCATTTAGAAGGTTAAGCGAAGAGCCCATTGAACCTGCCGCATGGTCGATCCCAGGATCAGGCCCGTGATCCTCCCGTCTTCGGCCGGGTTGCAGTCCACGCAGGCATCGCCGCTGAAGCGCCCTCCGCCGGGGCGGGCCAGTTGGACGTTGTTGAAGAGATTGAAGATCTCGGCCCGGAACTGGAGGCCGACTTTTTCAGTCAGGTCGAAGTTCTTGAAGATCGACAGGTCCGTGTTGAAGAAGCTGGGGCCTCGGAGCTGCCTTTTCTCTTCGTTTCCAAAGGTGCCGGGCTGAGGGATCTCCCAAGGAGTGTTCGGGCCGGATCCCACGGCGAACCAGAGATTCCTGTCGCCGTCGATGTCCGGATCGCCGATGCGGTTGGGCCGGCAAGGACCGGTATCCCGCAGAATGCCGCAGTTGCTGTGGGTGGCGCCGAAGGGCAGTCCGCTCGACCAGTTGGTGTTGAAGTTGACCTGCCAGCCACCGATCACATGGTCGACGCCGCGGGAGACGTCGCCGCCGAGCCTGTGGCCCCGGCCGAAGGGCAGTTCGAGCAGGCTGCTGACCACGAAAATGCTCTTGCGGTCAAAACTGGTGGGTCCGTAGTTGAGCGAGGCGTCCCAGATGAAGTAGTCGTTTTCGTGGTTGTAATTGCGCGCCAAAGTGTAGTGGGCCAGCATGTTCCAGCCTTTGGAGAAGCGTTTTTCGACCTTGGTCTGCAGGGCGTGGTAGTTGTTGTCGGCGTCGTTTCCGAAGTAGCGGAAACCCTGGCTGAGGCCAAAGGGGGCGCCGAAGCCGTTGATGGGGCCGCTGAAGAAGGGCTTGCGGTCGTTGGTGCTGCTGGAGAACTGGCCCGGCCCAATGGGATTGGGATCGATGATGGCCTGGTTGAAGTCGTGATCGGGATTGTCGCCGGCAAAGACATGAGTCCCCTTGTTGCCTACATAGCCGACTTCCCAGACCAGGTCGCCCGGCAATTCGGTCTGGTAGGTGACGTTCCAGGCGTCCAGGGTGGGCAGGCGCATTTGCTCCGGCCGGACGAAGAAAGCGACACCGTCCGGTGCCTGAAAGCGGCCCGTGGAAGCGTCTGGCGCCGGGAAAGGCGGTGTGGCCGGTCCGGTTGCCAGGTCGAAGACCGCCTCGAAGTTATTGGCAGGCCTGAGATCCTGCTGAGCCAGGACGGGCAGGTTCTGGGTGACCGCGTGCCCGAAGGTAGAGCCGAAGACGCCCAGGTCGAAGCTGCGGCCGTAGCCCATGCGCAGCACCGACTTGTCGTTGATGCGATAGGTGATGCCCAGGCGGGGAGCGAAGTTGGTCAGGCTGTTTTCGATGTTGCCGTTGAGGTCGATGCCGCCGACGCCGCCCACCCGGATCTCTCCGGTGGCCACATCAAAGAAACCGCCCCGGCCTGGCTTGGTGACGGTTTCGGGGAAGTAGATCTCCCAGCGCAGCCCGTAGTTGATGGTCAGCTTGTCGGTGGCCTTCCAGGTGTCCTGGCCGTAGAAGAACCAGCGGTGCTGCCGCTCTTCGGCGTCGGTCGTCTCGCTGACGAAGCGCCTGAACTCAGTCACGTCTCCCAGGAGGAAACTGGCCAGGGCCAGTCCGCCGCCCGTGGGGCCGCGCGTGCGGTCGGAACGGAAGAAAAGTTCCCCTGCCCGGTGGCTGTCGCTGGGCACGCGCCGGTTTTGGGCATAGCGGATGTCGGCGCCGAACTTGAGGGTGTGGCTGCCGCGGGTGGTGATCCAGTTGTTGACAAACTGCCACTGCTGCTCAGACTGATCCAACGGGCAGTTGCACTGGTTGACGCCCAAGGAGTAGCCGAACCTGACATGGGTCGAATCGCCGCCGGTGCCTGGAATCTCGAAAAAGGGCATTCCCGAGGTGAAGATCGGATCCTGGTTGAGCCCCGGCACCGAGTTCAGGTTGGGGATCCCGGCGTCCTGGGCGGGAGTGGTCCCCACGCCGCCGGGCAGCACCTGCACGCGGTAGCGGAAAAAGCCGAAGCGGAAGTCGGTCAAGGTGGCAGGGCTGAGCGTGTAGTCAAAGCCGGTGGCGATGCTCTGGTTGCGTACCTGCGAGGAGCCGGCGAAGAAGATGTTGTCGAAGGCCGGCCCGCCCAGCAATTCTCCGAAGGCGCCGGGGCCGACCTTTTCGAAGTCGGCGAAGCTGTAGCGGCCGAAGATGTGCAGGCTGTCGGAATAGGCCCAGTCGCCGCGCACGTTGAAGGCGTCATCGTCAAAAGCCTGGATGCCGCCTGTCGAGAAGTTGTTCTCGATGCCGGGCAAGTTGGGTGCGGGAAGCAGGTTGATCAGGTTGAGGGCCTGCTGGGAAAGGCGGTTGGAGGGAATGATGCCTCCGGCAAAAGGCGTGCGTACGGAAGGATCCCCGGTCAGCGGATCGAAGATCTGGTTGCCGGTCTGGGTCACGTACTCGCTCAGGTCACCGGCTCGGGCTGCCGCAGTCGGCACCGTGGTGAGGACCGAGCCTCCGTCTTTGCGCCGCGTCCCCTGGTAATCAAAGAAGAAAAACGCCTGGTCCTTGACGATGGGGCCGCCGATGGAGCCGCCGAACTGGTTCCAAAGGGTATCCGGAATGAATTTGTTGGGATCGCCGTCGATTCCGCCCGTGGACTGGGTGAAGGGGTTGCGGGCCTGCTGCTCGTCGTTGCGCCGGAACCAGAAGGCGCTGCCGAAGAATTCGTTGGTGCCCGACTTGGTCTGGGCCTGCACAACGCCTGCCGTGGCCTGACCGAACTCGGCGTCGTAATTCTGGGTGGTCACCTTGGCCTCGGTGACGGATTCCAGAGTCGGGTTGATGACGATAATGCCGAGAATGGGGTCGCGGTTGCTGGTGCCGTCCAGTTCGAAGCCGGTGCCGCTGAAATGCTGGCCATTGACCAGGATCTGCACGCTGCCCTGGGGGTTCTCGCTGGAAGCATGCTGCCAGCCGGGCTGACTTTGCGTGCCGGGCGTCAGCAATTCGAATTTGGTGAAGTTGCGATCCAAAATGGGCAGCTCGGTGATCTGCTTTTGGCTGAACGAAACGGCCACATCGGTCTTTTCCGTCTTCAGCAGGGGAGGCGCCCCGGATACGGTGACGGTCTCGCTGATCTCACCCAGGGTCAAGGTCGCATTGACCTCCACCACAGCGTCCAGCAAGACGGTAACGTTTTCCTGCACAAAGGTCTTGAAACCCTCGATTGCGACCGTCACCTTGTATCCCGACCCGGGCAGCAGCCTCTCCTTGCGGTAGTTGCCCACGTCATCTGAGACAAGCGACCAGGATGTTCCTTGGGCCTCGTTCGAGACCGTGATTTCGGCGCCCGGAACAACAGCGCCCGATTCGTCTGTCACACGACCGGCAATGGTGCCGTAAACGGCTTGCGCCCAGACCAGGCTGCCGATACACAGGCCCACTGCCAGCAGCGCAGACAGCACGGCCAAGGATGATTTAACGGATTTCATTGAAAACTCCTTCAGGGTGCAGTGCCATCAGGCTGATTCCTAAACGGCTCGTGAGGACGGCGGAATTCTATTTCAAGTATTCATGAGTGTCAAGTGTTATTGGAGTTTGGCGGTGGTCTGTTTTGTGTGTTGCTGCTATTTGGATGGAACAGGGAACACGGAACAATGAAGAGGGCCGGAAGGCCGGGATTTCTGCTTTCCCATTCTTCCCTGTTCCGTGTTCCTTGCAAATTGCTCGGCCTTTGGCAGATGCCCGGTGTGGTAATATCGAGCATCCAGTGAACCGATTCTTGGCAACTCAAGACATGACCTGGACTTTGAGGCTACCGTTCGGTTTAGCCCGCATGGCGACCCTGCCAACTCTCTTGCTGCTCCTTCTGCTTCAGATTGCCCTTGTGCTGCTTTCGGCCACTTTTTCTGCTTATGCCCAGCCCGGTTCGGAGAAAAATGAGAGCCTTCGCCAGGAGGAGCAAGAGGACTACTACCGCAAGTGGCTCAATGAGGACGTCAAATACATCATCAGCGACGACGAGAAGTCGATCTTCAGCCAACTGGCAACCGACGATGAGAAGGATCAGTTTATCGAGCAGTTCTGGAGGCGGCGCGATCCCGACGCCCGTACGGCCGTCAATGAATTCAAGGAGGAGCATTACCGCCGTATCGCCTACGCCAACGACCATTTCGAGAGCGGCTTCCCGGGCTGGATGACGGATCGGGGCCGAATCTACATCATCCATGGCCCTCCCGACTCGATCGACCGCAACCCTTCGGGAGGCGCCTATCAGAGGCCCATGCACGAAGGCGGCGGCGCCACCGCCACTTTTCCTTTCGAACTCTGGACCTATCGGCGCCTGGAGGGCATCGGCGACGGCATCGAGCTTGAGTTCGTCGACAAGACCTGGACCGGAGAATATAAGCTCGCCTTGAGTCCCAGCGAAAAAGACGTTTTTTTGAACACCCCGGGGCACGGCATGACTTTGGCCGAACAGGTCGGGCTGGCCACCAAGCATCAAAGGCTCACCCTGAGTCCTGCGGTACGCGAAAACTACCCCCTCATGCAGCACCGAATCCAGGATTCGCCATTTGCCCGCTACGAAACCTTCAGCAAGGTCAAAGCGCCTGCGGAAATCAAGTATCCTGAATTGAAGGAGATTGTCTCGGCCAACGTCTCCTACCAGAATCTGGCCTTTCGAGTCCAAAGTGACTTCTTCCGCCTCAGCCGTGACCGCTTCCTGGTCCCCATCACCGTCGCCCTGAGCAATCCTGAACTCGATTTCAGGCTGCAGGGCGCCTTTTTCGAGGCCAAGGTGGGGATTTACGGCCTCATCACCAACATCGCCGGCCAAGTGGCGGAGGAATTCGAGGAAGACATCATCGTGCGGCTCAAGGCGGCCGATCTTGAGAAAGGGATGCGGGGCCGGACCCTGTTTCAGAAAGTTGTCATCCTGCAGGGAAGGACGCGCTACAAGCTGTCCATGGTGGCCAAAGAGGTCCGCAGCGGCAAAGTGGGCGTGATCAAGCAGGCCATGATCCCGCCCTCCGGCAATGAGCGGCAGCTGCAGGCCAGTTCGCTGCTGCTGGCCGACTACATCCAGCAATTGGAGGAGATCCCGGGCGAGAATGACTCGATGTTCGTCTTGGGCGATGTCAAAGTCCGCCCGTCCATCGAAAAGACCTTCCCCCTGAACGGCGCCCTGGGGCTTTACCTGCAGGTTTACAACGCCCTGGCCGACCAGAGCACCGGCTCGCCCTCCATGCAGGTCACCTATAGGCTGCTTCAGGACGGTAAAGTCATCTCCGAGTTCACCGACCGCGAGGCCAAGACGATCCGCGTCTACACGGACCAGCGGATCGTCATCACGACCGGCATCCCTTTGCGGGGATTGGTGGCCGGGCGCTATCGGGTCGAGGTCGAAGTCAACGATCAAATCGCCCAGCGCAACCTCACGGTCAGCGACGTTTTCCAGGTGGCGAAACCTTGATCCTCCGGCGGCTCGCAGGGCACCGCTACTCAGCTCTTTCGACCGACCCCGCGCACTACCCATGAGAGATCCAAATCCCGGACAGACCGAGTGGCCTGGCATTGAAGGCGCAGCCGCCCTGGCTCCGACCGGGAGCGCCCGCATCTTGCGGGCCTCTGCTGTGCGAGCTTCCCGGTCCTGGCAGGCGAGCAGATCCGGACTCGGCAGGCCCGCAAGATG
>JANQFM010000311.1 GCA_028277865.1 Acidobacteriota bacterium | reverse complement strand
GAGGACTTCGCCCAGGTACAGGTGCCCCATTGGCAGGTCGGGACTGCGCCTCAAGGCCTCCTGCAGCAGGGCGAAGTCCTCTTGGCCCAGGGGAAGGCTCAGGAATCGATCCGGCAATTCCGCCGCGAGATCGAGATCAATCCGCTCATGTGGATGGGCTATTACCGGACGGGCGAGGCGCTTTTGGCCCTGGGCCGGGGGGATGAGGCGGTCCCCTTGCTGGAACGAAGCAACCAGCTCAACAAGTTCTTTGCGGGCCCCCACCTGCTGCTGGGGGAGATCCTGCTCAGAAAGAACAAGGCCGGCGAGTCGATCAGCCATCTTCAGCGTGCCGTCCAATTGGACTACAACAACTCGAGGGCCCATTATCTGCTGGGCCGGGCCTTTTTGCTGTCCGGAAGGCGGGAAGAGGCTCAAAGGGAATTCGACCTTTCCAAGCAGCTATCCGAAGCCAACCGCTGAGAATCTTGCGCGATCATTAAAATGGAAGGAAGCTATCGAAATGCATGTCCGAATCTACAAATTCGCGCTTTGGGCGGGCCTGAGCGCCATTGCTGCCGGCTGTACCGCCCCCGGCCCCCTCCAAGTCTCCTCGCCCAACGGCGAACTGACGGTTGTGCTCACCCTTCAAGAGGGCACCCCCCATTACCGGATCGAACTGTCGGGACGCCCCCTGCTGGCCCCCTCCAGGCTGGGCTTCAGCTTCAAGAACGCGGCGGCTCTTCGTGAGAATCTGGAGATTGCGGCTTCGAGCAGCAGCAGTTTCGACGAGACTTGGGAGCAGCCCTGGGGCGAAGTCCGCCACATCCGGAATCATTACAACCAACTGCGGGTCGAGCTGAAGGAGACTCAGCAGCCGGGACGGCGGCTGGATATCGTCTTCCGGGCCTTTGATGACGGCGTGGGCTTTCGCTACGAAATACCCGAGCAAGAGAATCTGAATGACTTCGAGATCATGGACGAGCACACCGAGTTCGCCCTGACCGGCGCCCATAGAAGCTGGTGGATCCCGGCCTACGGCATCGAACGCTACGAATATCTTTACCGGGAGACTCCTGCCGACCAGATCGAGGTCGTCCACACACCCCTGACCATGGAGACCAAAGACGGCATCTTCCTCAGCATCCACGAGGCCGCCCTGGCCGACTACGCCGCCATGACCCTCAAGAACACGGGCGGCAATGTGCTCGAAGCCGACCTGGTCCCCTGGCTGGACGGCAGCAAAGTCAAGGGCTCGTCGCCTTTGAAGACCCCCTGGAGGACGATTCAAGTGGCCCGCAAGCCGGGTGATCTGATCACCTCATACCTCATCCTCAACCTCAACGAGCCCAACAGGCTGGCGGACGTTTCCTGGATCGAACCCGGCAAGTACGTGGGAATTTGGTGGGGGATGCACCTGGGCGTCTATAGCTGGGCTTCGGGCGAAAAGCACGGCGCCACCACGGCCCGCACCAAAAAATACATCGATTTCGCCGCCGAAAACGGTTTCGCGGGCGTCTTGGTGGAAGGGTGGAATGAGGGCTGGGACGGCGATTGGATGGTCAACGGCCACAAATTCAAGTTCTCGACACCCTATCCCGACTACGACATCGAGGAGCTAAGCCGCTACGCGGCTGAAAAGGGAGTGCGGCTCATTGGGCATCACGAAACCTCCTTCGGCATCGACAACTACGAAAGCCAACTGGATGAGGCATTCGCTTTCGCTCAACGACTGGGCATCAATCGCATCAAGACCGGCTATGTGGGCAATCGGGTCAAGCCGAAGCAGTGGCAGCACGGTCAGTACATGGTCCGTCACTATCGAAAGGTGGTCGAAAAGGCGGCCGAGTACGGGATCATGCTCAATGTCCACGAACCCATCAAGGACACGGGAATCCGTCGCACCTATCCCAACATGATGACCCGCGAGGGCGGCCGCGGCATGGAGTACAGCGCCTGGTCCGGCGACGGGGGCAATCCTCCCGATCACACCGTGCTGCTTCCCTTCACCCGCATGCTCTCGGGCCCCTTCGACTTCACGCCCGGCATCTTCGATCTTCTTTTCGAGGAAGCCAAGCCCGACAACCGGGTCAACTCCACCCTGGCCAAGCAGTTGGCCTACTACGTCGTCATCTACAGCCCCATGCAGATGGCGGCCGACCTGATCGAAAACTACTCCGGCCAGCCAGCCTTTCAGTTCATCCGCGATGTCCCCTGCGATTGGGAAGAGACCCTGGTGCTGCATGCCCAGATCGGCGATTTCGTCACCTTCGCCCGCAAGGACCGCAACGGGCCCGATTGGTACATCGGCAGCATAACGGACGAAAATGCCCGCTCTCTCGAAGCGGAGCTGGCCTTTCTGGACGCCGGCACCCGTTACCTGGCGGAGATCTACGCCGATGGGCCGCATGGCGACTGGCAGGGTAACCCCTACGACATCGAGATTCGAAGGGAGCTGGTGGACAGCTCCTCCAAGCTGACGCTCAGGCTGGCGGCCGGTGGCGGCCAGGCCATTCGCCTGCGTCCGGCCACGGAGCAAGAGATTGCCGAGCTTTCCAAATAGACCTCGAATGCCGAGCAGATCCGAATGTTTCGCGCAAAGACGCAAAGACCGCAAGGACAAGAAAAGAAGGGGCTTATTGTCTAAGAAACGTCAATGTTCGGATAACCTGTCATCGGGTTTGCCACCTGCTTTAGCGGTTTTCCCGAAGAACTTCAGCCCTTCGGGCCGTTAGGCCAGTCCTTCAGGGCTGGTGGCAAAGCTGATGAAAATCGATCCCAGCCCGTTTTGAACGGGCTTGTTCTTCAGGCT
>JANQFM010000296.1 GCA_028277865.1 Acidobacteriota bacterium | reverse complement strand
GGACGCTATGCCGAGTCGCTGCAGGCATCCAATCAAGTCCTTCAACAGCCCGCCCCGCCTTCGGACAGCTACTTTCTGGCCGCTTTGGCACAATATCAGCTCGGACAGCGCAGCCAGGCCCTGCCCAACCTGCGCGCCTTCCTTTCTCGCTCCCCCGAGGATTATCAGGCCCATCACCTGACCGGAATGATCTACCTGGAGGCCGGCAACAAGGAAGCCGCCTTGCGCCACCTGCTCAAAGCCGAATCGCTGGACAGCTCCGACCCTCGATTGGCCCAGACCCTGGGGGAATTGCTGTTGGATCAGGGCCGCGAGGAAGAAGCGGCCCAACGCCTGCGGAAGGCAGACCCGAAATCGGCCGCAAACCTGGCCAACCTGGGAATCATCGCCGTTCGGCGGGAGCGCTTTGCCGAAGCCGAAAAACTGCTGCGCAGCTCGCTGGCCCAGCAGCCCGCCCAGGCCCTGTTGTGGGGATACCTGGCCGACGCCCTGGTCGGCCAGAAGAAAGCCATCGAAGCTCTGGCCGCCTATGACCAGGCTTTGCGCTACGATCCCGACGACCTCAAGTCGCTCATCACCGCCGGAACCCTGGCCGCCGACCACGACCGTCCCGAGCAAGCCCTGGGCTACCTCAAGGAGGCTCTCAAGCGTGCTCCCGAGGACGGCTACGTCCACTACGGGATGGCTCTGGTGATGGAACGCCTGGGAGACCCCGAGGGAGCGGCCCAGCAGCATTACCTGAGGGCTTTGGAGCTGGGCGAAGAGCGGCCCAACGCCCATTTCCGCCTCACCTACCTCTTTGCCCGACAGTCTGAAAAAGAAAAAGCCCTCCACCACCTGGAAGCCGCTTTGGAAAAAGATTCCCAGCGCTTTTACCCCCACCTGATGGAGGAGCTGCGCCAGATCCGCTCCGATCTGGACAGCATCCGCTACACGCCCAAGTTTGCCGAACTACTGGCCAAGTACAAGCCGGAAGAGCGGCAATAGTCGACAGTTGGCGGTTGGCAGTTCGCGGCTCGCACTGGCCGAGCTTTTCCTTGACCTTGCTGTTAGTGGCACAGGCATCCCTGCCTGTGGATAGGCACTGCAAAAGTGCATTCTCCCCGGTCGAAGGCAGCGTCCAGCAAGCGGAGTGTGAAACCGGTGGGTGCGGGGAAAGTGTGGAAATCAAAGGTGCGGGTAAGGATCACAATCTCTTGTCCTGCCATAGATCCGCCATTGCGTTAAAGTCCCGAGTGCGCAAAAAAAATTTTCCCCAGAGGGGGCGTGCCCCCTCTGGACTCCCCCACCATCCAGATTCAGAGATCCAGAGCCCAGAGGAGACAGAGTTCAGAGTCACGGGGACAGCGCCAACCGAAACCCGATGTCGACGTCCCCGCCGCCCGGGCCGTCCCCGCCGCGGGACGAGCAGCCAAGGCCCGACTGATCATTCCAATACGAGCCTCCGCGCAGCACTCTCGAACCGCCTCCTTCCAGGTCTTCCCGACCGTCTTGCGCATTGTAGCGGTACTTCTTATAGCGGCTGGAAGTCCACTCCCAGACGTTGCCGGACATTTCCAGGCAACCGTAAGGGCTTTCGCCCTTGGGAAATGCCCCCACGGCACTGGGACTCCTGATCCCGGCTTCCTCAGAGTTTGCGTGGTTGGAGTCCGCCTGGCTGCCCCAGGGGAAACGGCGCTGCGTTGCCGGATTCTTCTTCAGCTTGACCGGCTGCTTCAAGAAGCTCTTGCCCACCACAGGCCTCGCCGGGATCTCAAGTCCGCCTCGAGCCGCCTTTTCCCACTCCGCCTCGCTAGGCAAGCGGATCTTCCAATCCGCCTGAAGCCGACCGCTTTCTTGGAATTGCTCGCTCAGCCAACGGCAAAAGGCCAGGGCTTCGTACCAGGTCACTCCCGTCACCGGCTGGTTGGATGGCGTTTGCTCCCAGCCCCAGGGCCTCTCTCGTTCTCCCAAATAGTCCCGCAACTGACCCTCTTGCCATCGGCTCTCAGCCTGTGCTTCGGGCCAGAAGCGCTCTTGGCCGTATCCGCCCGCCTCAACGAAAGGCGCGTACTGGGCCACCGTGACAGGAAAGCGGGAGATCCAGAAATTGTGGTTGAGTTTCAGGCGGTGGAGAGGCTTTTGGTCGTCTTGGCCGTGAGTGCTTCCCATCCAGAAAGGACCGGCGGGCACCAGGCAAAACTCCATCTCCTCCAACAACATGACTTCCGGTCGGGGATCGCCCAGCCGGGCCAGCGTCACCCCGGCGGCGGCTCGTTGGGCGGGCGTCAGACGGCCCCTGTCGACCACTTCGCCCAGCCGGGCCGGAACCCTTTGGACAAGCTGGCACCCCAGATCGCGGCCTTGCACCCGACTGGTCCCCACTTCCAGCAGGACATCGCCCGCCAACCAAGCCTTCTCCCAGCTCTCGGCATCATCGCGCTGACGCACTGGGCACAGCTCTGAAACCAGGTTCAAGGGAATGGCCAGATTGCCGTCGCAGTGGGCCAGCTTTCCGGCAGCCAGCAGAATCACTTCGCGCCACTGGGCACCCTCTGCTGCCAACCGCGTCGCTTCCTTGTCGAAATCGCGATGCAGTGCCAGATGGGCGCCGGCCAGGAATTCCTGGAAAGTGCGGTGGGGAAAGCTGAAGACCTCAGGTTCTCGTTCCAGCAGAAGCCCGGAGCGCAGCCGGATGAGCTCGATCACTTTCTGAGCCCAATCGTGACTGCCCCCAGCCAGGCTGGCCAGGGCTTTCTCAAGCTGCAGTTCGCCGATATCCGACCCCCGTTCCTCTTTGCCTTCCGATCTAGGAGAAGAGGGCTGGGAGTGGGCTTCGAAAGCCACCTCCCAAAGGGTGCGCAGCAGATCCATGCTGGCACAGCCGGCCTCTTCCAGCAGCAGGCTCATGCGAGGCTCCTGACCGGTTGCTTTGTGCCTTTCCCAGCGCCAGAGCAGGATCTCGACCGTCTCTTCGTAGAGTTTGGCGCGCGCTTCGGGGAGCTTTCCCAGGTGGGCGTGGACGATGGCCATCACTGTCAGCAGGAGGGGGTTGGATGCCAAGTGGCGCAGGTCGCGCCGATGAACCGCCTGCTGGAGCTGTTCCGCCAGCTTTCCGGCATCGCGGCTGCTCACGGCCCCACTCCGCACCCGTTCGGCGTGCCAACCCTGAATGAATCGGCGGATCTTTTCGCCGTCGAAGGGGGCCAGTTCAAAGGAGGGGAAAACCGAAGCGGGCAGGCGCAGATCTTCCTCGCCCTCTTCGGCAGGTTCCTGATAGGCCAAAATGCGGCAGGTAGCCAGGATGCGGCAGCGGGAATGGCGCTCTTGAAAGGATTGGATGATGTCTCGAACCAGGGCGCGCTGCTGGCTGGGCACTTCGTCGATCCCGTCCAGCAAAAGCAAGGCTTTGCCGTCCTGGATGGCTTGGCGGAGGGGTTCAAATGCCTCGCTGCGATCGTCCTGGCCCAGTTGAAGCTTGACGAAGTCCAGTAGCTGCCGGGCTCTCGCCTTTTGGGCCACCTTTTCGGGCAATTCGGCGGCGAAGTCGCGCAATACGACGATCAGCGGCAGCAGGGCGCTTTCTTGCTCAGGCCAGCCGGGGAGATAGGGATGAGCGCCTTGTGCGCCTTCGAGCATGAATCGGGCCAAGCCGTGGGCCAGGTGATTCACGAAGGTCGATTTGCCGCTGCCGGGATCCCCCAGCAGCACCAGCCTGGGGTGGTCGATGCAAGCCTTTAAGGCGCTCAGGCGTTCCTTTTCTGGGCTCGGTCTGCCTTCGGATTCCGTTGGCAGATGGGATGTGGTGTCCAGATCGACGTAGACTCGGGAAAGCTCCGTGACTGGCTGCCCCTGATCCAGCGGGTTCAGGTCCAATCCCGGCAGGCGAAGATGCTGAGTCTCCCTGACGACCCCATCCAAGTAGTCGCCAAAAGCTTTCTCCCAATCCTTGCGCGACCCATCCAGATGGAGGTCCAATTTAACAGCGATTCCCCCTTTTCCGGCAGCCACGCTGTCGCGCTGCGCGATGGCGCCCCCTCCTTTCAAGCTGGCCTGAATCGTCTGCCCAGCAGCCAGTCCCTGATCCTGCAAAGCCTTGTTCAACAGGTCCGCAGTTTCCTTCAATGCTGCCGACTCTGCCTGCCCCGTTTTTTCAAGCTCTTCCTGCAGCACCATCTGCCGGCCCAGAGAATCGGGGGTCTTTTCGAGTTGGTCAACAGCTTCATCGACAGAGGTTCCGCGCAGTTTCTCCTTGAGCTGCCGGTACAGGTCTCGGATGGTCTCCGAAGCCAGGTTTTGGCCCATGGCAGTCGAGGCGGTCTTGATGACCTCGACAAGTATCGAAACGGGGTCCATGAGTGAAGTTTCCCTCAGTTCTTTTCTGTCTTCAATCGGCAAGGCCCCTGAATGCGGACCCGGCTTAAGACCGACTTGCGCAATCCGACTGTGTTGCCGAAACGAGCGTGGTTTACCCAACCTCGAATGCTATCCGATAGCTTTGACAGATGCAATTCGCCCCTTTGCACCGATCGTCTGACGGATCAGCCAGAGGGTGTCTTGATCCCTGACGACCCGGCTTAGGTACCCCAGCAAGATCGCGTGATCGACCGAGGGGAAGAACTGGCGGATGTCGCACTGCAGCACGAAGTCGTGTCTCCGAGCGAACTCCTGGCAACGCTGCAGGGCGCGGTGGTTGCCCTTGCCCTTTCGGTTGGCATAGGAGTCGAAGATGAATCGCCTTTCGAAGACCGGCTCGATGATGTTGCACAAGGCGTGATGCACCACTCGTTCTCGGAAGGCGGCTGCCGAAATGCGCCTCCTCTTGGGTTCGTGGATGATGAACGACACATAGCCGCCCGGCCTGTAGGTGCGCGTCAGCAACCGATGCTGGATGGAAAGGAGGTTCTCCTCCAGACGATGCTCGAATGCCGCCACATTGGGATGCCCGCGCTTTCCTCGGCTGGCCCGTCGGAAAGCTGAGCAAAGATTTTGCCAGTCGCAGATTTGTTGGTACATGTCAGGATGAGGCCGGCATTCGTCGAAACAAGTGCCGCACTTTTGCCGAAGATCGGCCCCTTGAATGGCATGCGATCGCAATCCTTGAACGGCCGATGATGGGCCACGTGCCGGGCTTGTCCCGGTCGGGCCATGTTTAGTGACCAGAAAGAACCGCTAAAGAGAAAACGCCACCACCCGAGCTTGCCTCGGTGGGGCGGTGTTTCACGGCTGGGAGACACTCGTCGGCAGGTGGCTCCGGGCGAGGCAGGCCTGGGCAGCGAATCTATCAAGTCAGCGCTTTTGTGGGCATTATCGGAGATTTTCATCAGTGTGCCTTGTCCGTGGAAACATCGCCCCACCGAGGCAAGCTCGGGTGGTGGCGTAGCTCGGCTCGGACCTCGTTCTGGTTTCTAAACATGGCCCGACCGGGGCGAGCCCGGATCGTGGCCTTTGATTGGCCGGTTGCTCTCGTGTTCCGGGAATCTGTCCATCCTGGGTGATCCGATCACCTCTTCCCTGATTTCGTGCTCCCTCTCCCGAAGCCTGCACGATCGCCGAGGCACTTGAAGTGCCTTCCCACAGGCAAGATGCCTGTGCCACTCTGGGTTTGAACAGGCTCTGGAGAGTGGCACAGGCATCTTGCCTGTGAAAAGGCTCTGCAAAGGGCAAAATCCCTCAAGTCAGCAGCTTTGCGCCCTGCCCCAGGGGATCTGCCCCAAGGGGCAGGGCCGTTGTTATTTGCCCGGCCCGAAAGATGAAGTCTCCCGAGCGCGGCCAGGAACAGGCTCCGCCGTTTTTCAGCCTCGTCGGCGAAGGCCGGTTGGCCCGCGCCGCAGTTCCGGCGGGATGAGGAAAAACGTGGACAGCGCCAACCGAAACCCGATGTTGTCGTTCCTGTCGTTCGGGTTGTTCCTGTTGCGGGACGAGCAGCCAAGGCTTTTCAGGCCTTTTGCCCATCCGTCGGATCAGCGCATGATCGAGCCTGCCCCCGCAATAGCGGCGATTGCTCGCCGGTGATTGCCTGATTTCCTCTGACGCGGCGCATCATGAATGAGTGGCGCGTCGCCAGCCGCCCAGCAGGCGGCCGATTTCAGTCACCATGACCGAAACGTGCTTGTACTGACCCAAGCCCAGCCATCCCCAGCGCTGGGCCAGCCTCAAGTAGACCCGCACCCTCTCCAATGCTTCGTCGGCACGCTCCAGGCGCTCCAATCGTGCCTTTCGGGTTCGATGGTTGGCTTCTTCCAGGTGCTCGCGCAGGTCGAATGCGGCGTCTAGCAGGCGGCGCGTGAAAGAGTGCCGGTGGGCGCGGGGAAAGTGATTGGTGACCGGCAGAAGCCAGCTGAGGAAGTCGAAGGTGCGGGTGAAGATCACCATTTCCTGTCGTGCCATGGATCCTCCATTGCTTTTAGTCCTCGAGTGCGCAAAAAAATTTTTCCCCAGAGGGGGCACGCCCCCTCTGGACTCCCCCACTACTCCGATTCAGAGATCCAGAGTCCAGAGGAGACAGAGTCCAGAGTCACGGGGACAGCGCCAACCGAAACCCGACGTAGCCGCCCCAGCCGCCCGGGGCGTCCCAGTTGCGGGACGAGCAGCCAAGGCCTTTCTCCCCATGCCAAAAGGATCCCCCACAAAGTGCCACGAGATCATCCACTTGAGGGTTTTCGCCGCCACTGCTGCTCCGCGTCCATTCCCAGACATTGCCGGACATCTCCAGGCAGCCATAAGGGCTGGCACCATCTGGAAATGCACCAACGCAACTAGGGGAACCGATGCCAGCCTCTTCTCCATTGCATCGGTTTGGCTCAAAATCCCCTTCCCAGGGAAAGAAGCGCCGAGGTGCCGGATTCTGCCGCATTCCAACCTTCAAGTCCATTTCCGAAAGTCTACTCACCACATGCTTTCGGGGAATCTTTTCGCCGCCTCTGGCAGCCTTTCTCCATTCGGCTTCGCTGGGGAGCCTGACCTGAAGTCTTTCAGGCAAAAGCCCCTCTTTGCGCCAGTGCTTTTGAACCCAGCGAGTGAAAGCCAGCGCTTCGTACCAAGTAATTCCGATGACTGGGCGGTTGCCAGAACGCTTTTGCTCTTCAAACCAGGGCGGGTTAGTGCGAATCGTCTCCAACCACCGGTCGTGGACCTTGCCCTTTTGCCAGACGCTGGCTTCTTGGGCCTCTTTCCAAAACCCGCTGTCGCGGTAACCGCCATCCTCAACAAATGCCTCAAATTGAAGCACAGTCACGGGAAAAAAGCCCATGCAGTAGTCGTAGTCAAGACGTTCATTCCGTTGCTGCTCCTCACCTTCCCCCATCCAGAAGGAACCCGCCGGGACCAGGCAGAAGCGCATTCCGTCCACGGAGGTGACTTCGGGGCGGAGATCACCGGCCAGAGCCAGGGCGTCTCCGGCCTGGGACCGGTCTACCGGAGGCAGGGCGCCTCTTTCCACAGTGCAAACCAACCAATTGCGAATCCGGTCCACCTTGGAACGGTGACGGTCGGGCGGGTCGGTCAGGCAGCCGTTTTCGGCCAGCACCTGGGCCGCCAGCAGTCCGGCCCAGTGATCTTCTTCGGCAGGAACGTCCGACGGGTCGGTCGGGCAGTCCCGGTTGCACAGCTCCTCGGCCAGATCCCAGGCAGCTGCCGCTGTTCCGGAAGAAGCCTTGGCGCCGGCCAGCAGCAAGACCTCGCGCCAGCGGTTGGGGTCGGAGCGCAGCAGGCGGGCGAGCTCTTCGGGGAAGCCGTGGTCGGTCAGGTGGCAAGCGGCCAGGTACTCCTGGAAGGTGCGGTGAGGGAAGGCGTAGACCCTAACGCCTCGGGGCTCCAGGATGCCGGCCCGCTCGCTGAGGTATTTCTCCAGCCGTCGTGGACGGGCGTCGGGGTTGGAGCTGAGCTCCATCAGTTCCTCGACCAGCTGTGACTGTTGGATGTCGGCGGTCCCTTGCAGGTCGGGCTGGTCGCGGTGGGCCTCGAAGGCCAGGCGGTTGAGCAGGCCGCGCACCGATTTGCGGTCCGAATTGAGCCATTCGGCAAGGCTGGGCTGCATCAGCTCGGGAGTGCCGTCGGGAAGGCGGCGCAGCTTCTGGCCTTCCCACTGATCGAGCAGCAGGTCGACTGCATCGGAGTAAAGCTCCTGGCGCTGCTCGGGGAGCGCTCCGCCCCGCCAGGCGTGAAGAGAGGCCATCAAGGTGAGCAGCAGCGGACGCCTGGAAAGCTCCTGCAGGCGGGGGCTGCGCTGGATGGCGGTCTTG
>JANQFM010000268.1 GCA_028277865.1 Acidobacteriota bacterium | reverse complement strand
TTCGCGCCCCGGCAGGGGCGCTGGACTAAGGCGCTTCGCTCGAAGCGCCGGATTCCCCTCTCACTGGATCCGGCTGACCGGCAGTGCCGTAAATTCACCGGGATTATTGCCCAACTCCAACGCGATGGCCGCCACTCGACAATCCTGGCAGGTGATGGTGAGGGTGCCCAGGAACCCTTCCGTGACCTGATCGGGAAAGATCTCGTCGGCAAACTCAGCCAAGCGGGCATTGACTCCCAAGTCGCGTTGCGCTGAGGCCAGCACTTCGCCGGCGGCGTTGCGGATTTGGAACTGCACCGTGATAGCCGAAGATTCCGTATTGCGCACCGCCACGCCTGTCCGAATCCCATTCAGGAAGCGAACCGGAGTGACCAGGGAGCTGCCGGGCTCGCTGGAGCGGATTCCGGCGATTCCCCCGTTGAGCGAAAAGCGGGCCAACCCGGATACCGGGTTGTCTGAAACCACCGTTGCCGAGCCGATGAGCAAATCCCCGGCCTGTCCGGCCGAAAAGACCGCCGTCCCCAGCGGCGCCAGGTCGAAGGCGTTGACTGCCGAGCCGCCAGCACCTGAAGGAGCAGCAGGGGCGTCCAGGAAGAGGGCTGGATCGATGGGCGTGCCGTTTTCGTTCCAGAACAGGACTTCGCCGCTGGCGGGCTGACTGTCGGACTGGTTGAAGACCACCACATCCGCACTGAGTCCCCCGCCTCTGCCGATTTGACTGATATAGAGAGTGCTCACCAGGTTCTGCTCGATCCAGTCCAAGAAGCTGGACACGCGGGTGTAAACGCCAGGAAAGGTGGCCGTGGCGCAGCCCACTCCAAAGCTGGTGATGCCCAGTTGAACCGGTTGGCTGCCTTCCTGGGCCTCTAGGAAAAGAGGCCCTCCGCTATCCCCTTCGCAGGCGTCTTTTCCTCCCTCCCCCAAAAAACCGGCGCAAATCTGCTGGTCCAGGATGTCCGCCGGAGGCACCGCTTGCTGGTAGGCGGTCGCGCAGTCCTGGTTGGAGACCAGGGGGACGTCGACTTGCTGCAGGCGTGTGGGGAAAACGATAGGGTTTTGGCTGGTTACGCCCCATCCGGCGGCGAGGCTTTGCGTTCCGGGCGTCTCGTTTTCCGCCAACGAGTTGAGTGTCACGGGATCGATGCTGACTGCAGTCGAAAGCTTGAGTAGGGCGATGTCGTTTTCGACGACCATGCTGGTGAAATTGAAGCCCTCGTGCACGACGATTTGCTCCACATCGATGAGCTCCCCCGGATCGGTGATCAAGTCGGTGCTCCCCGCCAGTACCTTGAGTTCGTCTGCTTCCCAAAAGTTGGTGGAGCTGTTCGGCCGGAGAATGCAATGCCCGGCTGTGAGCACCCAGTTGGGAGCGATCACCGAGCCTGCGCAAAACTGGGCTTGGAAATTGCCGTCCTGGCCGCCCAGGCGATCGACTCGTTCGATCGCCACCAGCCAGGGATAGGTTCCGGAGGGGACGTCCTCGCCTCCGATGATGAGAGGCAACTTGCGCTGAGGCTGATCGATTCCCGGCTGGGGCACTTCAGCCTGCTGAGAGGTCATCGCGAGGATGGCCGCCATCGGAAGCCACAGGCTGGCCCAGGCTCTCCGTGGCCTCAACCGTGCTGCGCCCACCCGTTCATTGCGGCTCTTTCGTATCG
>JANQFM010000190.1 GCA_028277865.1 Acidobacteriota bacterium | reverse complement strand
CAAAAGAAGCGTTTCCGACTTGTCCGGCTCCAACACAAAGTCGGCGAAGAAAGGAAGCACTGTGCGAACGGTCTCGGCGATTCGGTGATAGTACTCCGGCTCCTCTTCCCGCAAGCGGAGAAGGAAAGGTGCCAGGTTGGCACCATCCTCCTTCAGCCATCGGTTGTCATTCTTCTTCCAGCGGGACCTGACTCGGGCATTGGCTGAGGTATTGTGAAACTGGTGAACAATGCACTTCTGAAGAAGTCCCCGGATCGTTCGGGCTGTGATGTCGCCGCGTTCCGCGTATTCCGGCAGTCGGGCTTCCCGGTGACCGGCGGCCAACTCCGTCCATGGAGCCTGCCCGCCGATCTCGAAGCTCGAATAGCGATACCTTTCATCCGCAAAAAGCAGGGTATCTCCGGCTGCATGAAAGAGCCGGAAAAAGTAGTCATTATCGCCTCGTTCAGTCTCGAATCCGAGCTCTGCCGTAATCTCCCGTGTCACCTCAGCGCTATCGTGCAGCAAGCTGTTGGCATACCCGAGGCCAGCCACATGCTGCTGCAAACCGCCCGACATCATCCAACTCAGCAACCGGAAAAAGGAAACGAAGTTCGATTTGCCTGCCCCGTTGACGCCGATCAACACATTGATCTGGCTTGGTTCGAACGAGTCCAGCGCCCGAATTGTGCGGAAGCCGTGAATCGAAATCTTGGTTAATCTGACAGGCATGCAATCAATCCATTGGCAAGCTCAATACCCACTGGCCTTGCTCTCTCCTCGGCGCGGGTCGGGGGCACCGTAGCGGATTCCTGTTTCGGGGTCGATGAGGATGCAGTGGGCGTCGCCGATGCGGCGGCGGTAGGCGATCTTGTGGCCCCGGTTTTGCAGGGCGTGGACCACGTCCATGACCAGGGCTTCGGGCTCGGCGGCGATCTGGTCGGGCAGCCATTGGTGGTGCATGCGCGGGGCGTCGACGGCCTCTTGGATGTCCATTCCGTGATCGACGACGTTGAGGATGATCTGAAAGACGGTGTTGATGATGGTGGGGCCGCCGGGGCTGCCCGCCACCATGAAGAGCTTGCCGTCCTTTTTGACCAGGGTGGGGGTCATGGCGCTCAAGGGGCGCTTGCCGGGGCCGATCGAGTTGGCCTCACCCTGGATCAGCCCGTACATGTTGGGCGTGCCGGGCTTCGATGAAAAATCGTCCATCTCGTTGTTCATCAGGAAGCCGGCCCCCCGAATGGTGACTCCCGATCCGTAGCTGCCGTTGATGGTGGTGGTGACGGCCACCCCGTTGCCGTCTGCGTCCACCACCGAGTAGTGGGTGGTGTCGGCCGACTCGCCGGGCGCAGGGCTGCCGTGGGAGACAAAAGAGCTGGGCGAGGCCCAGTCGGGGAGGATTCCGGGCTTCCACTGCTGGGCGTAGCTCTTGGCGATCAAGCCCGCCACGGGAACTTCGGAGAAGTCGGGGTCTCCCAGAAACTCTGCCCGGTCGGCGAAGGCGCGGCGCATGGCTTCGGCCACCAGGTGGACCGTGCGGCTGGCGCCGAATCCCAAGTTGGTCAAGGGGTAGGGCTCGACCATGTTGAGCATTTCGACCAGGATGACCCCGCCTGAGCTGGGCGGCCCCATCGAGACGATTTCGTACCCCCGATAGGTTCCTTGCACGGGCTGGCGCATTTTGGCACGGTAGTCGGCCAGGTCCTTCAAGGTGATGTTGCCGCCGTTGGCCCGCATGTCTTCGGCGATCAATTGGGCAATTTCGCCCTTGTAAAAGGCATCCGGCCCTTTTTTCGCGATTCGCTGCAGGGTTCGGGCCAATTCCGGCTGGCGGAAGGTCTCGCCTTCCTGGTAAAGCTCCCCGCCCTTGAGGAATATGCGATTGGTCTCGGGGAAGCGGGAAAGAAGCTTCTCGGCGTTTTTCAAGGAGCGGGCGAAGACGTGACTGACGATGACGCCGTCACGCGCCAGGCGGATGGAGGGTTGCAGCAGATCCTTCCAGGGGAGCTTGCCGAAACGCTTCCAGGCCAGGTGCATCCCCGCCACCGAACCCGGCACTCCGGATGCCAGGTAACCGACTGTGGAGCGCTCCGGGGCGACCTCCCCCTGCTCGTCCAGGTACATGTCGCGGTGGGCCGAGGCAGGTGCCATTTCGCGGTAGTCGATGCTGTGCTCCCGGCCGCTTGCCGAATCGTGCAGCACCATGAATCCCCCTCCGCCGATGTTGCCCGCCGCCGGGTGGACCACTGCCAGAGCGAATCCCACCGCCACGGCCGCATCCACGGCATTGCCGCCCTTTTGCAGGATCTCGCGTCCGACGTCGCTGGCATAAGGGTTGGTGCTGACCACCATGCCGTGCCGCGCACGCTCGGCCGGCCGGCTGGCCGGAAAGGTGGGCGCTGTGATCAGCGCAATCACGGCAAAAGCCATCCCCATCCTGCTCCAATTCCGTCTCATGGTGTCTCCAGTTGGCAGTTGTCAGTTGTCAGTTGTCAGTGCGGAATCTTCCTGACTCCTGACTCCTCTCCTTCAGTTCTACATTCAGCGAGCCCGAATGAAAGCCCTTCATGTCCAAAGCCACCTGCAGGTAGCCGATCTTTCGAAGGCGTTCGTGAATCGTGCTCATGACCTCGATATCGAGCAGGGCCGGCATTTCCCGGCTGGCCACCTCGAGGCGGGCCAGCTTTCCGTGGTGGCGGACCCGGAAGTTCTTCAGCCCCAGGCCGCGCAAATATTCCTCGGCTTGATCGACCTGGGAGAGTGCCTGCAGCGTGATGCGTGTCCCATAAGGGAAGCGGGAGGACAGGCAGGGCATGGCCGGCTGGTCCCAGGTCTTAAGCCGCCACTTGCGGGAAAGCTGGCGAATGCCCCGCTTGGTCAGCCCGGCCTCTGCCAGAGGGCTGAGGACTCCCCTTTGGCGGGCAGCCTTATGTCCGGGCCGGTAGTCGCTGCGGTCGTCCAGGTTGGCGCCGTCCAAGATCACTTCGACGCCCCATCGGCACTGCAATCCCTCCAGTTGCCTGTAAAGCTCGGACTTGCAGAAGTAGCAGCGGTTGGCAGGGTTGGCCAAATAGCGCTGATCCTCCATTTCACGCGTCTCGACGAAGGTGTGGTTGAGGCCGTGAGCAGAGGCGAAATCGAGCGCCATCTGGCGTTGCATCCGCGAAACAGAAGGGGAGAGTGCCGTGACCGCACGGGCGGCCTGCCCCAGAGCCCGGTGAGCCATGAAGGCCAGGTAAGAGCTGTCCACCCCGCCGCTGAAAGCCACGATGGCAGAGCTGAATCGACCCAGGCTCTTCAGTAGCTGCTGCTCCTTTTTTTGCGGCTTCATTGGGGCCGGATTGTACCATAGGCAACAGCCCTCAACAGTTGATTCGCGGCCTCTGTGGTAGGATGAATTCAGTGATGCTGGCCGAAGTGAAAATGGCAGCAGGTCGAACCATTAACCGCCCCGGCACCGTCAAATCATTATGAGAAACTCCATCCACCGCCGCATTCAACTGACCTTGATCAGCGCCGCTCTTGCGGCCGGAGGGCTGGTCTTTGCCCAGCAGCAGCAGCAGGAGAAGAAGATCAAGGAAGAGGAGGACAAGCCTCAATACGAAGCCTCCCTCTCAGTACGTGTGAGCCAAGTCCGGGTGGATGTGGCCGTACGCGACAAGAAAGACAACTTGGTTTCGAATCTACGGAAGGAGCATTTCAAGCTCTACGAGGACAAGGTGGAGCAGGAAATTGTCAATTTCACCCCCATCGAGGCGCCCCTGACGGCGGTGTTGCTGATCGAGTACAACAACTACCTCCACTGGCAGATGCTTCGAGAAGCCTGGCTCTCATCGCATTACTTTGTCGACGGCATGCGCCGGGGCGATTGGATCGCAGTGGTGGCCTTTGACATCCGGCCCGAAATCCTTGTCGATTTCACGCAGGACAAAGCCGAGGTTTTCAATTCCCTGAGGGCGCTCAACTTCCCGGCCTTCAGCGAGAGCAATTTTTACGATGCCCTCTACGACGTGCTGGACCGCACTCAGGAAATCGAAGGCAAGACGGCGGTCATCGCCTTGGCCACCGGCATCGACACCTTCAGCAAGAAAAACCTTTCCCAGCTGCTGAAGCGGGTCAAGAAGTCCAACGCCACCATCTTCGCCGTTTCGCTGGGCGGCAATCTGCGTGCAAGGTACGGCCACACTTTGGCCGCCACCCAGCGCATGGACCTGCTGCAGGGGGACAACACCCTCAAGACGATCACCAAGTGGACGGGCGGCGAGGCCTACTTCCCGCGCTTTTCGACGCAGTACGCCGGCATCTTCGAGACCATCTCCACCATGCTGCGCAACCAGTACTCTCTCAGCTACGTCCCCACCAACACCAAAAAAGACGGCAAGTTCCGCAAGATCCAGGTCAAGGTCAATGCCGACGTGAACGGCGACGGCAAGCCCGACAAACTAAAGCTCTTCCACCGCAACGGCTACGAAGCCGAAAAGGGGTAGCCCCCATCGCTCAGGGCACATGGAATTCCTGCCAGCCGACTCCCAGGGCGCCCGAGACGCGGTCCTCGACAGCCAGCATCAACCGGTACTGGCCGCTGCTCAACTGCAGGCCTTGGCGGGCCAATAGGGGTTGAGCGGACAAGCCCACCATCTGCTCCCGGTTGATGGGCAGCTTGAAGCCCTTTACGATGTCGAAATCGTCAGATACCGGCTTTCCCTGCTGATCCAGGATGCGCCCTGCAAAGAGGATCTCGATCTCGAACTGCCCGTCGTTGGGCCTGGCTGAGATCTGGCTGGCGGGGACTCCTATGACGGCCTGGGTCTGCCCGTCTTGCTGGCTCACCTGAATGACAGGAGACAGGTTGCGGAAAAGGTCGGGATGCTTGAATGCCATCGCCAGGCGCCGGCTCTGGATCTGGTCCAAATCAGCGTCCAGAAAGCCGGTCTGAGAGCGGATCAGTACTCCGTCCCGATTGGTCTTGACCTTAATGCGGCGGAACTTGTCTCGCTTGCCTTTTTTGAAGCGGGGGACGAAGCTGGCCAGATAGACGCTGCGTTGCTCGCGGGTCGAAGAACGCAGCACGGCACCCAGGTCGTTGCTGTTGAAAAAGGCCGATCCGTTGGTGCCGGCAGCCAATGCCAGCAAGGTGTTCTGGGTGTTGGCCAGGTCGTCGATGGTGGTCAGCTTGAAGACGCTCAACGATGTGCCTGCATCACTGCCGCCAAGCAAGCGGTTCGCCGCGGCCTGAGTGTCCCCCAAATTGTCGGCGGCCAGCCCCGGCACGCCCACCAGACCCCTTGCGTCGACGGTGTAGATCGTGACGCCGAAATTGTTGGCTATGGAGACGATGTCGTTGACCATCGACAGCACGCCCGGGTTTTTGAGGCGTCCCACGTCTCGGCTGGCGGCTTGCCGTTCCCAGGCGGCGCCGAAGGCCGAACTCGTGCGGGAGCCCAACTCCAGCTGCCGCAGCGGGCTGACGGGATAGCCTTCCGAGAAAAAGACAACATGCTTGCGTCCCGGCATGCCTGAGAGCGAATAGCAGAGCAGGCGCAGCCCTTGGCGCACAGAGACGATCTGCTGATGCAGGTCGTCGATATACTGGGTGACCTGATTTCGGAGGCTGGGATCGGGGAACGGCGACACGAAGACCGAAGAATTGCGCAGACGGAGGTTGCCGGCCAGCTCCAGCGGATTGTAGACGGTCGCAGGCTGGAGGGAGTCCACCGAGGCCAGCAATTTCACTTTTTCGCGGCTGAACGGCGTCCGGATCTTGAGCCCTCGATCGATCTCAGCGATCATCACCAAGTGGTCGGCCTGCAGGGATTCATGGATGAACTGGCGGATGGCCGTTACCGAATGGCGAAAATTGCTGGCATCCAGGACGCGGCTGTCCAGCAGGATCACCGTACGGGCGGACGAGAGGTCGGCCGAGGCGACTGGCGGCTGATCGGGGGCCGCCTCCTGACCGGCATTGGCCAAGCTTACAGGGACGGCATGGGACGCCGAGCCGGGAGGTAACAGCATGCTGACCTCCTGCCTTTTCCCGTCCATCTCGATCTCGATTTCCGAAAGGCCCAGATCATTGACGAAACGGCCCTTCTGGTCCATGGCGATAAACTCGACCACAACCCGCGTCGAGGTCACCCGAAAGACCGGCGGAGGCGTTTCCTGCTGTGCCAACAGCCCGCCTGAAGCCAATAGAAAGACAGCAGCAAAGGCTCTCCACGCCATGACGCCCTCCTTATGCGCTGAATAAGCTGAGGGCAATATAACATAAGGAATGGCGCCTCAATACTTAGAGTTGTCGGTTGTCAGTTGTCAGTTGTCAGCAAGAAGATGTTACATTCTGCAGACCTTGGGCCTTGGGCCTTGGGCCTTGGGCCTTGGGCCTTGGGCCTTGGGCCTTGGGCCTCTTCTGCTTCGCTCAGACATGCAGATCGTCCAGGCCCAGCTCAGCGGCGGCTTTGCGCAGTTTTTCGATCTTGGCCTTGTTGTCCTCGTCGCCGCTCAGCGCCAATTTGCCCAGCAGAGCCGACAGGGTCAGGCTTTGCAGGCTGCCGGAGGATTGGGAAAGACGGCCCAGCAACTCTTTCAGATCCTCGGAGAGGTCTTTTTTGCCGCTCAGGTAATCCTCCAGCACGTGCGAGACGGTCTGGCTCTTGCCGATGAAGCCGTCCACCGATTTGCCCATCGAGATGGCGTTGACCAGCTTGTCGAAGAAGACGCTTTCGCCTCCCACGATGTCGATATTGGCGCTGCTCAGGGCGTCCGAGAGGATGCGCGCCTGAGCTTCGGCGATCTGGCGCCGGGCGTCGATGTCCTGCAGGGCGATGGCGCGTTCGTTGTCCAGCCGCAGGCGGTACTCCTCGTGGCCCGTTCCCGCCACGTCCAGAGCCCGGATGGCGTCAGCCTTCTCGCTCAGGGCCTGGGCTCTTGCCTGGCCCTCTTCACGCACCACGCTGGCCTGGGCCAGCCCCATCTTTTCAGTGGCGGCAGCATCGGCTTCCTTGACATTGGCTTGGGCATGGCCTTTTTCGCGTACCACGACCGCCTGGGCGTGCCCCATCTTCTCGGTCGCGGCAGCGTCGGCTTCCTTGACCTGGGCTTCTGCCAGGCCGGTGGCCGCGTGCTCGGCCTTTTGGCCCTCGGCCAAGCGGATCTTGGCACGCGCCTCTCGGTCGCTGGCCTCCAGTTCGGCGTCGGCCAGGGTGAGCCGTTCGCGGGCCTTGAACTTGGAGGCCTCTTCCCCGGCTTCGGCGGCCTTGATGTCCTTGACCAGCTTCTCCTGGGCGTCGGCCTCGGCCATGATGATGGTGGATTCCTTGTTGCGCGCCGCTTCTTCGACCACCCTGAGCCGCTTGATGGCTTCCTCTTCCTCGGCCACCGTCTTTTCCACCGCGATGCGCTCGCGGATCACATCGGCGATGTTCTTCTTCTCGACTTCGACTTCCTTGTCTTTGGAGATGCGCTGCAGGGCGGTCTCGCGCTCGCGGACAATCACTTCCAGCTGACGGTCTTTTTCGACTCTTTCGGTTTCGACTGCCACCACTCTTTCGCGGTTTTTGGCCGCCACTTCGACTTGGCGCTGCTTGTTCTCCTCCTGGATGGCCACCTCTTCATCGGTCTTGATGCGGGCGGTTTCGGCCCGCAGCCGTTCCTCGGCCTGCACCTTCAGGGTCTCGGCCTGTTCGCGGGCCCGCATGGTCTCGACTTCGCGCGACTGGCGCGCTTCAGCATCGGCCTTTTGGCGCTCCAGCTCCAGGATGGCCTCAGCCGCTTCGACATCCTGCTTGGTGATGAGCTTTCGTTCGTTATTCTGGAATTCGTTGGTGCGGACATGCTCCGCGGTGGTCAGCTCGGTGATCTTGCGGATGCCCTGGGCGTCCAGGATGTTGTGCTCGTCCAGCGAGCTGAGGGGCGTCTGCTCCAGGAAGTCGATGGCGGCGTCTTCCAGGGCGTAGCCGTTGAGATCGGTTCCGATGACCTGGATGATCTGGTCGCGGAACTCGTCGCGCTTGGTGTACAGGTCGACAAAGTCGAGACCCTTTCCCACCGTTTTGAGGGCTTCGGAGAACTTGGCGTTGAACAGTTCCTCCAAGGTCTGCTGGTCGGAAGCGCGGGCGCAGCCGATGGCCTGGGCCACCTTGATCACGTCTTCCTTGGTCTTGTTGACGCGTACGAAGAAGGTCACCTTGATGTCGGCACGGATGTTGTCGCGGCAGATCAGCCCTTCCTTGCCCCGCCGGTCGATCTCGATGGTCTTGACCGAGATGTCCATCACCTCGGGCTTGTGGATCACGGGCAGGACGAATCCGCCCGTGAAGTAGACACGGGGCTCCACCCGGCCCAAGCCGCCGACGATGAGCGCTTTGCCCTGCTCCACCTTGCGGAACATGCGCATGATGAAGGACATGATGCCGAGGAAGATGATTCCAGCGGCTATGATCAGAAATACAGTTGCTGTATCCATTATTGCCTCACTTGCCTGGGACTCGGCGTGGCCAAAGCCTGCAATGGCTGATGATGCCGAAAGTCCCCACCATCCTCGATTCTATCTGCCTGCCTTTTCTGCCGGTCCCCGATCTCCTGTTTCCGGTTTCCCGAATCTGTTTCAGCTCGTGCTGGAATCGGCGTCCTGCAAGAGATCGTCTTCCAGCGCTACGACCTTGAAGACTTCGCGCTCCTTGTCGTAATCGAAGATCAGCGCCTGGCTGCCCCGGCGCAGCTGATTTACTTCGAAGCAGCGCACCTGAACAAGCGACCCGGCCCCTCCGTCATCGATCTCGGCTTGCCCAAAATCGTCGTTGACGCGCCCTGTGGTGATCCGGCACACCGAACCCACGAAGGAGGCTCGGCTGCGGGCGCCCGCAATTGCGAAGACGCGCCTGAAGGGCCTCACGGCGATGACGGTGGCGATCAGGCCGATCAGCATGGCCACCACCCCGACCAAGGCGCCCGATACCGCGAATCCCGCCACAACCTCCGAGTCGCCCAGCCAGCGCATCCCCGCAAAACTGAGGATCCAGCCGAACAGGGCAAAGAAGCTCAAGGTGATGGTGATAGGAACGCCACTGACTCCCAGGCGGTCCATCAGGCCTTCGGAGGCACCGTCCGCTACTTCGGTGCCGGATGCATCCCCCGCCTCTGCAGCGTCGCCGAAGTCGCCGCCGTCCAGCCCTTCCAATGCGCCTTCCGCAGCCCCCTCGGCGCCTTCCAGCCCCATCAAGCTGTCGAGGCTGTCCAGATCGAGGGCGCCCAAGATGACGGTGAGCCAGTAGAGCAGCACCAGAGCCAGCAAAACGCTGAAGAACGCTGTCGGAAAAGTGAAGGCAGCTTCAAGGAACTCCGCCATGGTCTGTGCTTCCAGGTTGGTTTGCTCCGTTCGGGCGGTCGTCAAGCGATCACGCCAGGCTGTCGGATAAAGTGCCCGCTTATTCTTACACCGCCCTTACGGGCGGGCAAGCTTTGCTATTCAAGGATTCCAGCCAAGCCAGGGGTTATCAGTCCGGTCAAATTCGGGTAGTATGCTGATCGAGGCGGGGGAGCTGTGCGCTGTTGGGCGCAATTATGATTGCAATGAAAAGGATAATAGATTATTCTGGAATTAAAAGCATGGTCGGCAGCGAAGGGAGGCCCCGCGGGCTTCCCCCTCTTCCTTTGGCTGGGCAGCATTGTGGGCTTCATTCATGATCGGGTGGAAAATAGACGAAAAAGCGGAATATGAGTGAGTCGGTTCAAGTACTTGACCGAGTGGTTCCTCCGGTGACTTCAAGCGACCGTTTGATCGCCCGTTACGGGCACTCTGACCGGGGACCGTTGCTGATATCGATCGGCGGGCTTCATGGCAACGAACCCGCTGGAGTGCATGCCATCAGGCGTGTTCATGGGGCGCTCCGAAAAAAAAATGCCCAGCTGCAGGGAGAATGGCTGGCGCTGGCTGGCAACCTGGCTGCCTTGGAGGTGGGGCGGCGCTTCTTGGACTGCGACCTGAACCGGTCCTGGACACCGGAGAAGATCGCAAGCATTCGGGCTCAGGCAGACCCGTCCAAGCTGAGTGCTGAAGAGCGGGAGCAGCTGGAATTGCTTCAAGCTCTGGAGACGACCTTGGCTGAGGCCCGCAGGCCGGTCTTTTTCGTCGACCTGCACACCACTTCCGCCGACGGGGTTCCCTTCGCCATCGTCGAGGATTCGATGGACAATCGCCGATTCGCCTTCCGATTCCCCATCCCGGTCATCTTAGGGATCGAAGAGGAAATCAGTGGCGCCTTGATGGACTACCTGACCGATCTGGGCCACATCACCATCACCTTCGAAGGAGGCCAGCACGACTCGCCCCTTTCCATCGACCATCACGAGGCGCTGCTCTGGCTGGCTTTCGAGGCCACCGGCCTGATCACAAGGCAAGATTTCCCCGAGCTGGAGGGCTTCGAGCGCAAGGTGCGCGAAATCTGTTCCAACACTCCGGGCGCTTTCGAGGTCCGCCATCGCCACGCCATTCGCTCCGACGAGCGTTTTTGCATGAAGGCAGGCTTGTGCAACTTCGATCCCGTCTCCAAGCATCAGGTGATCGCGTCCAATCAGTGGGGGGTGATCAAAGCGCCCCTGGCCGGACGCATCATCATGCCCCTTTACCAGGAACTGGGGGAGGACGGCTTCTTCCTGGGGCGGGAATTCAGCCTCTTTTGGCTGCGTCTGTCGGCACTATTGCGCCGGCTCAGGCTGGGCAGGCTCTCCCACTGGCTTCCCGGCGTGCACCGCCACCCTGAAAGGGAAGGCTGCCTGCTGGTCGACCCCGGTATCGCCCGCTGGTTCGAAGTCGAGATCTTCCACCTGTTGGGTTTCCGCCGCCATCCCCCGGAAGGCAAATACCTCGTCTTCAGCCCCCGCAACCATGGCCGGTAAAGGAATCAGGGGACCGGAAACCGGCAGAGGATTTTGGGATTCGGAACGGCAAATACCGTCGGCAGCCGCGATTTCCTCCCTTTCCCTTTCTGCCGGCCTCCGGTTTCCGGTTCCCCATTCCCTGTGCGCCTCACCTAGGCGGAATTCTTGGACCCTCAGCCGGGACGGAAAGAAGGGGTGTCGGGGTCGAAGTCAGTGAAGGCCTTGGGGGGACGCCCGTTGGCGCGAGCCAGCGCTTCGAACATCTGCTCCAGACCGTCCCGGTCGAAGGACTCGGCAGCCTTTTCGATGACTGCTCCGGGGCGGATGTAAAAAGCGCTGGGCACGAAGGAAATGCCGTAGGCGTCGCTGACCGGATAGGGACGCTCGTCCACCGCGGTGGGCGAGCCGATGGCAAGGTCTTCGACGAATTCCCGAGCCATGAAGGGCATTTCCTGCAAAACCAGCAACACCTGCCCTGACGAGCCGGTCGAATGGGCCGCCAGGCGATCCATCAGCGGGACGGCGAAGCAGCATGTGGGGCAGGATTCCTTGGCGAATATCAGAAGCACCGGGCCTTTTTGCAATTCTGCCTCGAGCTGAAACAGCTCTCCGCCCTCAAGCTGACGAACCTGAAACTCGGGCGCCCTGTCTCCTGGCTGCAACATGGCAATTCAGGGTACCTTCCTCACACGTGGCTGAACAAGTCGAGGCAGCCTTTCGCGGGCTCCCCTTCTTGAGCTTGAATTGGCGTGCCTCGACTGGCAGAGTGTCAGCATGCCCGAGACATTGACAGCCGAAGAGCTGACAGCCTTGATCGAACGGGTCTTCCGACTCCGAAGCCAGGACCAGGCGCTGGCTCTTCTGGTGGATCTTCCCGATGCCCATGTCGCCGATGAGCCCGACTGGAAAGACCGCCGTCAGCTTGCCGGGCAGTGGGCTGCCTTGCTGCGGGAGACCCGTCCCCGGCACGGCCTGGATGTCGACTTGATCCTCTACCGCAACGTGCGCAGCAACAACGCCGAACTTCCTCAAGAGGGCTGGCTGCACAAGGGGGGGCGGCTGCCTGACTCGGCCGAACAGCTCGACCCTGCCCTTCAGCAGCCGCTGGAGAAGTTCTTCCCGAGCTATCAAATCCTGATCGCCCCCACCCAGTTTTCCACCACCGCGCCGCTCAAGAAGGCTGCTCCCCGATTCGGATTCCGTGCCGCCACCATGCCTCGCTTCTCGCGCAAAATGATTCCGGCTTTGCGCCTGGACTACGGCGAGGTCAACCGTCGGGTGGAAATGCTGGCCCGGCTGCTGGACCGCTCGCTGCAAGCCTCCATCCACTTTCAGCCGGAGGGTGGCGATGCGCAATTCTTGCTCTTGGATCTGCGCCACCGCAAAGGGCATGCATCAGGCGGCCTGGTGCCCCAACCCGGCACGGCTTTCAACTTGCCCTCGGGCGAAGCCTTCATCGTTCCCTACGAGGGCGAGTTCGCGGGCGATGAAAGCCGTTCCAATGGGATACTGCCCGTGCAGTTCGGCGACGAAGTGGTGCTCTACCGGATTGAGCGGAACAGGGCCGTGTCGGTGGAAAGCCCAGGCGCCGCCTCGTACAGGGAAGCAGAATTGCTGGTCAGCGAACCGGCCTATGGAAACCTGGCTGAATTGGGGCTGGGAGTCCTTGCGGGGATGGGGATTGAACCCATCGGCGAGACCCTCCTGGACGAGAAGTTGGGATTGCACATCGCCTTCGGTCGCAGCGACCACTTCGGGGGCCGGGTGGGGCCGTCCGACTTCGGATCCCCTCAAACCGTGGTCCACATCGATCGTATTTACCTGCCCCAGATTCAATCCCGAGTGAAGGTGGTCAGCGCCGAATTGAAAACCGACTCCGGTGAAAGCGTTCAGAT
>JANQFM010000168.1 GCA_028277865.1 Acidobacteriota bacterium | reverse complement strand
CTTTTTCGACGAGGTGCTGGTGATGGCCCCGGACGAGGCGCTCAAGAACAACCGCCTGCGCTTGCTGGAAGACCTCTCCCAGCTCTTCCTGCAAATCGCCGACATCTCGGAGATTGTGCAGGGGGACTGAAGCAGCAGGGAGTTGCGGGAGGTGCAAGGTTTTTCACGCAGAGGCGCAGAGACGCAAAGGAGAAGAGACGCAGATGGATGGAGGGGATTGAATCGCATCAGAGTTTTAGCAAGGCTTCTTCACTCATCTGCCCCCACCCCCTCTCTGCGCCTCTGCGCCTTTGCGTGAATTTCTCACTTGAGGAGTTGAAATGGAAGACAAGGGTGTGAAGATCGACGAGCCCGCTGGGAAGCTGGGCGTCCTGCTGGTCGGCCTGGGTGCCGTCAGCACTACTTTCATCGCTGGCGTGGAGGCCATTAAGAAGGGGATCGGCAAGCCGATCGGCTCGCTGACTCAGATGGGCACGGTTCGATTGGGCAAGCGGACTGAGAGCCGAATCCCGCGCATCATCGATTTCGTTCCCCTGGCCCGCTTGGAAGACATGGTCTTCGGCGCCTGGGATCTTTTCGAGGACGATGCCCTGGCCGCCGCGCGGGAAGCCGGCGTTCTGGAAAACGACCTGTTGCGCCAGTTGGAGCCCGAGCTTTCCGCCATCCGGCCCATGAAGGCCATCTTCGACAAGCGCTACGTCAAGAAACTGGACGGCACTCACGTCAAGCAAGGCGCCACCAAGTGGCATCTGGCCCAGCAGCTCATTGAGGAGATCCGCCGGTTCCAACAGGACAACAGCATCGCCCGCAGCGTCATGGTGTGGTGCGGCAGCACCGAAATCTTCATCCGGCCGGGACAGGTCCACCAGTCGCTCGAAAGCTTGGAAGCCGGACTCAAAAGCAACGACGAAGATATCCCCTCCAGCATGATCTATGCCTACGCGGCATTGAAATTGGGGATCCCTTATGCCAACGGCGCTCCCAACCTGACAGTGGACGTGCCTGCCTTTGCGGAGCTGGCGCGGGAAAGGCGGGTGGCCATTTGCGGCAAGGACTTCAAAACCGGCCAAACCTTGATGAAGACCATCCTGGCGCCGGGCCTCAAGGCGCGCCTGATCGGCCTGGAAGGCTGGTTTTCCACCAATATCCTGGGCAATCGCGACGGCGAAGTGCTGGATGACCCGGAGTCCTTCAAAACGAAGGAAGAGAGCAAGCTTTCCGTACTGGAGCACATCCTGCAGCCCGAGGTCTATCCGCAGCTTTACGACGATTTCTACCACAAGGTGCGCATCAACTACTATCCGCCCCGCCGTGACAACAAGGAGGGCTGGGACAATCTGGACATCTTCGGCTGGTTGGGCTATCCCATGCAGATCAAGATCGACTTCCTGTGCCGCGACAGCATCCTGGCCGCCCCCCTGGTGCTGGACCTGGTCCTCTTCCTCGACCTGGCCCGGCGCGCCGGAATGCACGGCCTCCAGGAATGGCTCTCCTTCTACTTCAAAAGCCCCATGACCTTGCCCGAGCTGTACCCCGAGCACGACCTTTTCATCCAACTCATGAAGCTCAAGAACACCCTCCGCTACCTGCGCGGCGAAGACCAGATCACGCACCTGGGGCTGGACTATTATCAGTAGTTCGCAGTTCGCAGTTCGCGGTTCGCAGTTGGGGAAGGGCGGGAGAAATGAGTCGGAAAACACAGGCTTGGCATAGTCCGGCCCGTTTTTGAAACGGCGAACCAATCGAACGATGGTATTCTATTCTCTGAAACTGCGAACTGCCAACTGCGAACCGCGAACTGCCAACTGCCCATGCCTGTCTCAGCAGCCCAAGCCCAAAAAACCGAATCGCCGCCTGATTTGGAGGATCCCCGCTGCTTTTTCAACCGTGAGTTGAGCTGGCTGAGATTCAACAGCAAGGTTTTGGAGGAGGCGCTCGATCAAAGCAAGCCGTTGCTGGAGAGGGTCAATTTCCTTTCCATCTTCTTCAGCAACCTGGACGAATTCTTCATGATCCGGGTCTCCGGGCTGCGTCGTCAGCTGAATGCGGGCGTTTTCCGGACCCCTCCCGACGGCATGACCCCGGCCGAGCAGCTGAAGGCCATTCGCGAAAGGCTGCTGCCGGTCCTGGAGGAAAGCCAGGCCTGTTGGCACGAAGACATTTCCAAAAAGCTGCGCCAATCCGGGGTTCAGCTGCTTGCCTACAGCAAGTTGAAGTCCCGCCAAAAGAAAGTGCTGCGGCGGCGTTTTGAGAAGGAAATCTTTCCGGTCCTGACCCCCTTGGCTTTTGATCCCAGCCATCCCTTTCCCCACATCTCCAACCTTTCCCTCAACTTGGCGGTGGTGGTGCGCGACCCCCGGCACGGGGAACGGTTTGCCCGCCTCAAGGTGCCCCAGACGTTGCCCCGGCTGCTGCACATTCCGGGAGAGGAAGGGGAGGATTACCGCAAATTGGGCTTGAGCGGGCAGGACTCGGACGTTTTGGTGTGGCTGGAAGAAGTGGTCATCGCCAACCTGGACCTGCTCTTTCCCGGACTGGAAGTGACCGCCGCCTATCCTTTCCGTGTGACGCGCGACGCCGATGTCGAGATCGAGGAGGACGAGGCTTCCGACCTGCTCAGTGCCATGACCGAAGTGGTCGGGCTGCGCCATTTCGGGTCGGCGGTCCGCCTGGAAATCGACGCCCAGATGCCGGAAGAATACCGCGACTTGATCATTCAGAATGTGGACGTCGAGCCCTACCAAGTCTACGAAATGCGCTCTCCCATCGGACTGGCCCAGCTCAGCGAACTGGGTGGCCTGGAACGGCCCGACCTGCGCTACCCCCGATTCCAGCCCGCCTTGCCTACGTCCTTGGCCAGTGAAGAAAGCATCTTTGCAACACTGCGCCGTCGGCGCAACGTGCTCCTTTACCATCCTTATGACAGTTTTGTGCCGGTCGTGACCTTTTTGCGCCAAGCCGCCCATGACCCCAAGGTGCTGGCCATCAAGCAAACGCTTTACCGGGCCGGCACCAATTCACCCATTGTCGAGGCTCTGATGGAGGCCCGCCAGAACGGCATCCAGGTCTCTGCCCTGGTGGAATTGAAGGCGCGCTTTGACGAAGAGAACAATATCGGTTGGGCGCAAGCGCTGGAGCGGGCCGGAGTCCACGTGGCCTACGGGCTGTTGGGCCTGAAGACTCACGCCAAGATGTGCCTGGTGGTGCGCCGGGAGGGAGAGGGCATTCGTTGCTACGTCCACTTGTCAACCGGCAACTACAATCCCATCACGGCCCGCATCTACACCGACATCGGCCTGTTCACCTGCCAGCCCGGCATTGCCGCCGACGTGTCAGACCTCTTCAATGCCCTGACCGGGTATTCAGCCAAGAGCCAGTACCGCAAACTGCTGGTGGCCCCAGGCAGGATGCGGGAGCAAATGCTGGCTCGGATCGACCGCGAGATCGAAGCCCATCGCAAGCAGGGAGACGGGCATCTGGCCTTCAAAATGAATGCCTTGGTGGACAAGCAATGCATCCAGGCTCTTTACCGGGCCTCCCAGGCCGGTGTCCGGGTGGAATTGCAGGTGCGGGGAATCTGCTGCCTGCGCCCCGGGATCGCGGGCTTGAGCGACAACATTTCAGTCACCTCCGTAGTGGGCCGATTTCTGGAGCACAGCCGCATTTACTACTTCCGAAACGGAGGCGACGAGGAAATCCTGGTGGGAAGCGCCGACCTGATGCCCCGCAACCTCGACCATCGCGTCGAATCGCTCTTTCCTATTGAGGATCGACAGCTGCTCCGGTCCATCCGGGACGACATCCTTTTCCTGCACCTGAAAGACAACGCCAAGGCGCGCCGGCTTCGCCCCGACGGGACGCACGAGCGCCTGTTTCCATCCAAAGGCCAGCCGGTCGTTGATTCGCAGCTGCAGCTGTTGGACGCCGAAGGCAGCTGGCGGATTCGAGACTACCGTCCTCATAAGGAAGCGGGCTAGTCCCCAATGAAGCGTATGCCCTACGGATTCCAGAGATTCACGCAGGCCGCAGAGTTGCAAAGAGCGCAAAGTAAAGACAGGAAAAGGCTTATCAGGCAGGAATTTCGTATCACCCGTCACGTACAAGCGGCTGAGCGGGAACAAGGATGAGCAAGGAAGGCCTTTACGTTGTCGACGGCGATCAGAAAGCCCCATTCCTGAGAGGGATGATCACCCACTCTTTGATTGCTCGTGGACTGAGTTTTCAGGACGCCTACGACACCGCCCACATCATCCGTGACAAGGTACGCCCCCTCAAGGAAATCACGCGCCAGAACCTGGCGGGGCTCATCCAGTCGGTGGTCGAGGAGAAATTTGCCGGACGCTACCAAAAAAAGATCCCCAAGGCACCCCCCACTGTGCTTGTCGAGGCTCGGGAGACTTCTTTTCCTTTCAGCAAGGGCGTTTTGTCCCAATCCCTGCAGGCCGCCGGGATCGAGCCCTCCTTATGCTACGACATCGCCCGGGACATCGAAGCTCACCTGCTGGAGCAAAGGCTCAACCAAGTCAGCCGCGACCAGCTCCGCCGGCTGACCTACGATGCACTCATTCGACTGGGAGATAAGAGTTCCGCCGACCGCTACCTCCTCTGGAGGATCTTTCGGCTCGATCCCAACACCCCTTACGCGCAGGACACCGAGAAGCCCCTGGCCATCCTGTTCGGCGGCGCCACGGGTACCGGCAAGAGCTCCATAGCCGCCGAAGCCGCGCACCGCCTGGGAATCCATCATGTGCTTTCCACCGACGCCATCCGCCAGATCATGCGCCTGATGTTTTCGCATGAGCTGCTGCCAGCCATCCACGCATCCTCTTTTCAAGCCTGGCAGGAGGAAGGGGGCGGCAAGAGCTCGGTGGTCGAGGCTTTCGTCGAACAATCGCGGCGCATTGCGGTCGGCGTGCGGGCCATTCTCGAGCGGGCGGTTCAGGAACGTACCAGCCTGATTGTGGAAGGGGTTCACCTGGTTCCCGGAATGTTGGCGCTGGAGGATTTTCGAGACCGCCTGCACCTGATTCCGGTCATTGTCTCGACCCTCAAAAGAAGGGTCCATTACAGCCGCTTTCCAAGGCGCGAGAAGCACTCAGGCCAGCGTACCGCCGACCGCTACCGCACCTATTTCAGCCAGATTCGGACCATCCAGGACTACATCCTTGAAATGGCCGACAACCACGACATCCCGATTGTCGAGAGTATCGATCTGGAAGAAACGTTGCCCGAAGTCTTGTCGGTCATTGCCGGAAGCCTGCGCGAAAAGCTCGGTTTGAGCCGCAAGGAATTGCTTGAGAGAGCCCTTGGAAAAGCGCCACAGAGGCAGTGAGTTCACAGAGAAAGAAAGCTCCTGATTCCGGCCTCCGTGCCGCTCAAGGTTGCTCGCCAGCCGGGTAGCGGTCTCGGATGGCATCGGAATAGAGGATGACGCCGTCCACGTAGGAGTCGATGGGGTTGTAGGCGTAAAGGCCCTTACGCCGGCTTTTGGCGTAGCCGTTGCGTCGCAGGTAGTTGGCCACGCTGAAGATGGCATCCGGCCAGCTGTACAGGTCGATGTCGCCGTCGCCGTCCCCGTCCACGGCATAGACCAGGGAGGCTGGGATGAACTGGGGGTATCCCACTGCGCCGCCCCAGGATCCCACCAGTTCAGTCGGGTCAACGCCTTTTTGCTTGGAAAGCCTCAGCAAGGCCGACAAGTTGCGAACCGCCCGTTTGCGGATGCGCTGCAGGCGCGCCAGTTGGCGGGATTCGGGCTCCAGCTTGGCGGGATCGTAATCGCCAGCCGCCTGGAGGCCTTGAATAGCTTGCTGACGGCCTTCTTCCAGGTAGAGCAGCTGGGCCATGAAGATGTTGAAGACCCGGTAGTTGCCCACGAATTCGCCCAGCCCCGACTCCCACATCAAGATGGAGACGATGTCGTGGGGCGGCACACCGTACTTTTCCTGAGCCGCTTGCAGCAATTCCTTGTGGTCTTGCAGGAAATCGATTCCAGCCTGCTGGCGCTTTTCTTTCATGAAGACGCGGCTGAAATCGGCGTGCTCGCGGTTTTGGATCTCGACACTGAGCGGCGTGGCGTACTTAATGAGTTGATCCCGGTAGACCACCGGCAGAGCCCGGTCGCAGATCTCGATAAATTCCTGCCGACTCAGTGCAGCTCCCGGCCTTTGCGTGCTTTCCAACTCGGCCACAAGCCGCTTGATGTGGGCATTGGCAGGGCTTCCGCCAGGAATGACTTGTGCCGAAGAAATCCTCCACTCGCCCTGCTGGGCTGTCAGTAAGCCCACACCCATCAACAGCATCCCAAAAGCGACTGCAATTCTGTCCGCCTTGATCTCCCTCAAATCTCTCTCCGTGCCCTCAGTGTCTCTGTGGCTACTCCCCTTCTTTCTTCTCGATCTTCTTTGCCCGATCCTCCAAATGCTCTTCCAGATCCAGGTGGGGGACGCCTTTTTGCAGCCACTCCGGCGCCGGGCTGCCCTTTAGGTAATGGTCGAAAAATGCTTTCATGCGCAGCGTGTAGTCCTTCCGGTTTTCGGGCTTGCGCAACCCGTGGTTTTCGCCTTCGTACTGAAGCATCACCACCGGCTTTTCCAGGCGGCGCAAGGTGTTGAAATACTCGATGCCCTGGTTCCAGTCCACCGCCCCGTCCTTGTCATTGTGCAGGATGATCAAGGGCGTCTCGACTTGGTCGGCGAAGTAGACGGGGGAGTTGCGGGTGTAGGCCTCAGGGACTTCCCAGTATCCTCCCGTAAAGCGTCCCTGGCTGCTTTCGAAGATGGGCTGGTTGGCCGAGCCGGTGTTCCAATAGATGGAGCTGTACATGCTGATCATGTTGGTCAGCGGCGCCCCGGCCACAGCGGCGCTGAAGGCTTTGGTCTGAGTGATCAGGAAAGAGGTCTGATATCCGCCCCAGGAATGTCCGTGCAGCCCTACCTTTTCCCGGTCGACGACACCGCTTTCGATGGCCGCTTCCAAGGCGGGAAGCACGCACCAGACGGAGGACATGCCGGGATCATCGACCTGATAAGCGATGTCCGGCTCCAGGACGGCATAGCCCTGGCTGGTGTAGACCGACTTGTTGAAGCCGTTTGCACTGGGAGAGCTGTACTGGTTGAGCCTCTGCGAAAGCCTCTCGTAGATGTAGACGATGGTGGGGTAGCGCTTGCCGGGCTCGTAGTCGGCAGGCAGGTGCAAGGCGGCCTGCAAGCGGTCGCCCTTGTCGCCGGTATAGTCGATCAGCCGCGAGCCGGACGACCAGCGGAACTCCTCCTGTTGCGGGTTGGCCGCGGTGAGGCGCCGCAGCGGCTGCAACTCCTGATCGGCGGAATGGAAGTCGGGGTAATCGGCGAAGGTTCCCCTCGACAGGACGAATGTTTCGGCATCACGGGCCTGGATCAGGGCGGGGAAAGTGGCGTCGTCCCAGAGCAGCAACTCGGTGCCGGGCTTGCCGTCGATGATGCGGGCAATGCCGCCCTTCTTGGTCCACTCGCCGTAGCTGCGCCAGTAAAGCGGCTTGCTCAGGTCGGTGCCCTCTTCGTCGGGGTCCAGCCGGTAGCGCCTCTGATAGCGGATGGAGTCTTTTTTGCCGTTGGCGGTCAGGTTGACGGCCTTGCCCTCTCCCACCGGGACCTTCCAGATGTCCCAGTTGTCCGAAAGCAGAACCCAGTTGCCGTCGCTGCTGAATCCGTGAGGGCGCGTCGGGGGCCGAACGACGTTGTGGTCGTCCTCGGTATCGACAAAGCTGGAGGGGACGTTTTTTGTCAGGTTGATGCGTTTGCCGGACTCCATTTCGTAGACGTGAAAGTGGCCGTCTTCATAAAACAGCAGGCGCATGCCGTGCGGAGAAGACCCGAAGGACCATCGGGCCTTTTCGACCGCCAGGCGCCTTTGGCCACTGCCGATATCCACGGCATAAAGGTCGGCGTAGCGGCGCCCGTCCAGGGTGCCCATTCGCTGATAAGGCGAAGGGTCGCGGCCCACCGCCCAGCGATGCTTGGGATCGGCGCTCACCTCGCGCAGGGAGTCATCGGCCAGCCGGACGAAGCGTTGCTCGTCCACGTGGTAAACCGACAGGAAGCTGAAGTTCTTGTCGCGCCGCTCCTGAACCTGCTGCTGCGACTGCATCCGCTCGTCCTGCCAGTGCCAGATGACCAGATCGGGCTTGACCGGCTCCTTTTCTTTGCCGCCTGGAGGCTTGCCTTGGGCGGCGCGCCTCTCCTTATCCACCGCAGGGCGTCCCTTGATCGACTTGTCGGCAGGATCGCCCGGTTTGGCCTTCTCGCCTTTGACAGGACGGGCCTGGATCGACTTGTCACCGGACTCGGACTGCTCAGAGCCTTTTTGGGCCTCTCCCTTTTTCTCTTTTGCCTCCTTTTTTTTCTTTTTTTCCGCTTGGTGGATGCCGAAAAGGACGTACTTCAACTCCTGGTTCCAGTTGGGCCGGCGGTTGGGGCTGATGGTCAATCCCTGGGGGAAGCCTTCATGCTGTGAAGGGTCGAACTCAACCGTGAAGGGCGTTGCCCGACCGAAGTCCTTGAATGCCAGCAGGCTGTAAAGCGGATCTTCGAAGTCTTCATGCTTGACTCCTTTGAGAGCGGCCAGCCCGTCCCCCGCCTCGGTCCAGCTCAGGCTCCTGTATTCCGCCTGGGCGCTGTCCAGCACCTGCACCGATCCGCTTTCCATGTTGCGCAATTGGACGCCGTTGCCGTCCTTGCCCTGGGCGTCCACCGTCCAGGCCAGCCAGCTTCCCGGCTTATTGAAGGCGTACTGGGAGACGTTGCCGATATTCTGGGCCGTCCCTTTGCCGAGCTGGTACAGGAGCAGGTCGGAGCCTTTCCAGGCCTCGTCGCCGCGTCCCTGGTTTTCGGCTGCGTACTTGTGCAGGGCGATCCACCCGGGCAACTCCCCGGAGAAGCTGAAGCTGCGCACCTTTTCGAATTCGGCCTTCTCGCCGTCGGAGAGGTTCACGACGGCCACCTTGTTGTAGAGCTTGGCAGCAGGCCTGCGGGCTGCCGGGTTGTCATTCCCCCCGGAACCCGAAGGCGGCCTCCTGCCCGGCCGGGCTTTGCGGGCCTCGGCTGCGGTGGGGTAGATGGTGAAGGCCGCCCAGGCGGAGTCGGGTGAAAAGGCCAGCGAGGCCGTAACAGCCGCGGGACTGCCGAATCGCCGACGGAATGAAGGGGCTTGGCCGATGTCAAAGCTGAATTCCTGGTCGCCCTCCACCGAACGGATGATCACCTGGCCGTCCCCTTCGACGGGCGATAGCCGGTAGGCAAACCACTTGCCGTCATCGGAAAGGACCGGCTGGCGGATCGACTTCCATTCCAGGATGTCCTGCAGTTCGATAGGACGCTTTTCCGAGTTGGCATCTTTGCTGCCGGGAAGAACGCTTCCGGCTGCCAGCAGCAGGCAGAATGTCACAAGCAAAACGGCACGCTGGGTTCGCATCACAAGCCCTCCACTAATTGAGTTTTTTTGGGAGATCTGCTGTTCGGCTCAAACTGCTGGAATTATAGGCTACCGAGGAGCGGATGTCAC